>JBHJJJ010000251.1:0-2934 GCA_050042755.1 Rivularia sp. (in: cyanobacteria) | reverse complement strand
CTAATTGTCGGTTTAATCGTTATTTTGGCTCTGTGCCTGTGGCTGATAGACTCTCTATCTCGCCTTTACTGGCAATTGTCTTATTCTCCGTTGTTGGGTAATTTACTGCTGTTTCTGCTGGTGATTTTAATTGCGGCGTTAATTGCAGCTTTTGTTTATTATGTTTTAAAAATACAATCTGGCGAGAAGCGGCGTAGCAATGGCAACCGCCCTAATATTAAGCTTCCTGAAAAGAAAACTGAGACTGCTTCTTCGACTTTGGAAGCCGTGCGTAAACTGGTTTCTCAAATTCAAGATGAAGTTTCCCGCCAATCTTTACTCAGTAAATCCCGCGAAATTGAGGCTAATTTATCACGCGGTGAGATTCAAGTGGTGGTATTTGGTACGGGAAGTGCTGGAAAAACTTCTTTGGTGATTGCGGTTATGGGAAGATTGGTGGGTAAGGTTGATGCGCCTATGGGAACTACTACCGCAGGGGAAACTTATTGTTTGCGTCTCAAGGGTATGGAGCGCAGAATTTTAATTACCGATACGCCAGGAATTTTAGAAGCGGGGGTTGCGGGTACCGAAAGGGAACAGTTGGCGCGGGAATTAGCTACATCTGCCGATTTATTATTATTTGTAGTAGATAACGATTTACGACGCTCGGAATATCAACCTTTAAAAGCATTAGCAGAAATTGGAAAACGTTCCTTGCTGGTGTTGAATAAAACCGATTTGTATGCTGAAGAAGATACCCAAGCCATTTTAGCGAAACTCCGTCAGCGAGTGCGAGGCTTTATTGCTACAAACGATGTCGTGGCCATCGCTGCTAATCCCCAAGAGGTAGAATTAGAAAATGGCGATATTATCCGTTCGGAGCCGGAAATTGTACCGTTATTACGGCGAATGGCGGCAATTTTACGAGCGGAAGGTGAAGATTTAGTGGCGGATAATATTCTGCTGCAATCGATTCGTTTGGGAGAAGAAGCGCGAAAACTCATCGATGCTCAACGTCGTCGTCAGGCTAACAAAATTGTAGACCGTTTTCAGTGGATTGGTGCCGGAGTTGTTTCGGTAACTCCTTTACCGATGGTAGATTTGCTGGCAACTGCTGCTGTGAATGCTCAAATGGTGGTAGAAATTGGGCGAATTTATGGTTGTGAGTTGAATATGGAAAGGGGAAGGGAATTAGCGCTTTCTTTGGCGAAGACTTTAGCAAGTTTAGGAATAGTCAAAGGTGCCGTACAGTTAATTTCTACAGCGCTACAGTTAAATATCGCCACCCTTGTGCTAGGTAAAGCAATTCAAGGTGTAACGGCGGCTTATTTAACTAGAATTGCCGGTAAAAGCTTTATCGAATATTTCCGTCACAATCAAGATTGGGGTGATGGTGGAATGACGGAAGTTGTAAAACAGCAATTTAAATTAAATAGTCGGGATGAATTTGTGAAGGCTTTTATTTCAGAAGCTATAGCGAAGGTTGTGAAGCCGTTGACGGATAGGAAGGAAGTGGTTGAGGAGATGGAGGAATAATTTGGAATTCCAAACTCTTAAGTACGAACTAATCCGGCTTAATTATATTGCATTTGAAAATCAATAAGTTAGACTGATACTAATACCAATTTAGTCAGCGCTATTTAATTGAAAAACCTTGATTAATGACCAATTATACTTAGATTCAGCTTGTGGAGCCAACAGTCGAACAAATGCGCTCTTTTTACGGTTTATGCGTAAGGATGAGTAACTTACTGCAAACAATTGAACTAATTAGATACGATACCAGAACTCAAAGAATAGTTGTCCTTATAGGAGAAACAATTCAAGTCGAAATATTAACGAATGGGGAGCAGATTATACAATGAGTGATTTAGATTATCAGCAATTAAATGAAGCAGATTTGCGAAATTATGTTAAATCTCACCCTCAAGATGAAGATGCCTTTCAATATTATCTCTCAATTATGAGAGCAAAACCGAATAGAGTTGTTGTTAGTACGGGAGAGCAGTTAGAAGCTGAAGTAAGAAAAAGGTTGGAGAAAAAAACTATTAACGAGTAATTATTTAGATATCTATATAGATAGTAAGGTGGGTTATAGCTTCAGTTATAACCCACCATTTTTAAATGATAAATTGCAGTTAATTTTATTGATGCAGAATTTGATTAACTAGTTATTGCAATCACTCGGCTAGGAAACAATCCAAACCAAGAAAAGTTCCTAATCAAATTTCTTTATATTGCACTCAATTAAAATGGTGCGTTAGCGGTGATGAAAAATATCGGTTTTGCGGGTAATATTTATAATGCCCTAAGACACCCTACAAGAAATAAAGTTTGCAAATGTGAAATTAACTTTTAACAACGTCTACCTGATAAGCATCAAACTTCTTATCGCGGGTAATAATTTTCATCTTCTCGCAGATTGCCTGTGCAATTATAATCCTGTCAAAAGGATTTGCGGGAGGTAACTCGTCATCAAAATCATCTGACATTCTAACTTTACCTTCCCATCCCCCAGGCTTTCTAAGTTCAAAGCTTTCTCGATAGGGAATCATATTTTTAAACTTAGCTAAACTTAGTTTATTTTAGCTTGTATTTTAATAGAAACAGGATTAAAGGCTGCGTGTCACAAAACTCGGATGGTGCGTGACACTATTACCCTTATTATTTCCTTCAAAAATCAGTCAGTGTACGAGCAACGGCACGGCAATAAAGCCCGAAGTTCATCTACACCCTTCGGGTATCTCCTAAGCCCTAAGTCCCTCCGGGACGACCTTCGGTACGGGCATACAACGCGTACGGAGACGCTTCGCGTACGCGTTGTGACTCGTCAGAGTAACAGCAACAGCGAGTGGGGGAAACCCCCTGCTCTGCGCGCTGCCTCACCACTTTTTGCCTTCCCTACAAAACAATATCACTGTGCGATGATTTTATTCTATATATCATTTTCTTTCT
>JBHJJJ010000250.1:0-8496 GCA_050042755.1 Rivularia sp. (in: cyanobacteria) | reverse complement strand
GCAGACCTTTTATGGTATACTGGCTTTCAAACAAATATATGATTTTCTTGGTTCGGAACCCTTGAGGTGTCGGCGTTTCGCGTCTCTCTCTCAGGCACTTATACATAGTACCGAGAGAATATATTTGTGTCAACACCTTTTTCTAAGTTTTTTGGATTTTTTTTTCACTCCATGGCTCAAATCCTTATGGATTAAGGATTTTGAATTATAAAAAAAAATTCTTTAATGGTGCTTCTGAGTGAGATTCTGCCTCCAAGAGCTTGGACTGAAGTTCCAAAGTCAATAAAAAACGTTCGGAAGTTCAATACCATTTGAAAAGAAGAATCGAAAAAATCCCCTTGACGTTTCAAGTTTGAGCAACAATGGTTTATGCATTGTTGGCTAAAGGGAGAATAATTGTGAATTTTCAGTCTGTAATAGCAGTGCTGCATAAATTTTGGAGCGATCGCGGTTGTTTAATTGCTCAGCCCTACGATATTGAGAAGGGAGCGGGGACTAAAAATCCCCATACTTTTTTGAGGGCTTTAGGACCTGAACCTTGGTCTGTGGCTTATGTTGAACCTTGTCGTCGCCCTACTGATGGGCGCTATGGAGAAAACCCAAATCGTTTTCAATACTATTATCAGTACCAAGTTCTGATAAAACCTTCGCCAGATAACATCCAAGAAATTTATTTGGATTCATTGAAGGCTTTGGGAATTTCTCCTCTTGAACACGATATTCGCTTTGTAGAAGATAACTGGGAAGACGCAACGGTAGGTGCTTGGGGTACTGGTTGGGAAGTTTGGCTTGATGGAATGGAAGTTACTCAGTTTACTTACTTCCAACAATGTGGGGGAATTGATTGCCGCCCAGTGTCAATTGAAATGACTTATGGATTGGAACGGTTGGTGATGTACCTCCAAGAAGTGGAAGCAATTACCAAAATTGATTGGACGGACACTATTAAATATGGAGATATTCATCTACAAGGAGAGATCGAGCAGTGTACTTACAATTTTGAAGCTTCAAATCCTCAGATGCTGCTAACACTATTTAATATGTATGAGGAAGAAGCTAAGCAATTAAGCGATAAAGGTTTGGTCTTACCCAGCCTGGATTACATTATGAAGTGTTCCCATACTTTTAATTTGCTTGACGCAAGAGGTGTGATTGCAGTGACAGAAAGGACTCGCTACATTGGACGAATTAGGCATTTAGCCAGGAAGGTAGCTCAACTTTATCTACAACAACGAGAAAAGTTAGGTTTTCCATTGTTGAAGAAAGTCGCTGCATAAACTGAGTGTTGTACCATTTCACCTTGATAATACATATCGCGAATTTCAGTTGAATAGAATACATTAAAAACCTCATCCTTTCGCCTCTCCGATGCTTTGTAGAGGCGAAAGGATGAGGTTGAAGCTATATCACATCCAAGTGAAATACGTTGTATAATTAGGAACTTTACAGCGCAAGGCCGACCTATATTTTTATTTGTATTAAGAATTTGGTGGAATGGTATAAATCTATAAACTACTCAATCCTCTGAGATAATCTTAGTGTTGCTAAAGAGAACACTAACTTATTTAACGAATGACTAATCTGACTGGAACATTAGAACCGATTGCCGCCTGGCTCCGCTCTTTTGGTTTACCCGAAGCAATAATACATTGGGGACATCCAGCGATGATGGGGATCGTAATCTTTGTTATGGGTACCTTCGTGGGGATAACAGGTTGGCAATCGCGACTTACAGAAGACAAACAAGTTGCTGTTGAAAGTGCCAGCGGTCATCGTAAACTAGCACCGTGGATGTTTTTATTTATGATGCTCGGTTCTTTTGGTGGAGTTTTATCGTTGGTAATGCAACATCAACCAATTTTAGAAAGCTCTCATTTTTGGACTAGCTCAATCATATTGATACTACTAGCAATTAATGCCACGATCTCTTTAACAAAATTTGGAGGGAATCAACCAGGTAGAAGAGCACTTCACGCTTATTTGGGAACTACTGCGCTTTGTGTAATGATCGTACACACTATACTTGGTTTTAGATTAGGTATATCAATTTAAAGTATTGCATAATTAAGCTATAAATTAGATCAATTTGCCTTTCGCACCAAACCCGAAACCCTTGTAAAGAACTGGCGCTGCTACGTCTCCTCCAATTTTTCTCAATTATTATTCAAAGCTTAATGATTCAAGCTCCTGGTGTAATTATCTGTCTTGCCTATATTTTGGGGTTGCTATTGAGTAAAACTCCTTGGGGTGGAATATTAGTACTATTTATAAGTTTAGTCATAGCAGTTCTATTCCAAAGGCAACGTGTTACTTCCAAAAAATTGGCTTTGCAAAAAACAAAACCAGAAATAGCGAAAAAAGCAGCACATACTTTACGAACTACTCCTCATCCCAGAATATTTTTGATTGCTGGTTTCATAGGATTATTAGCGACGGTATATTTTCAAGTGCGTCTTCCGCAACCAGGAGCTAAAGATATTAGTAAGTTTATTCCTGTTGGCAATAACAAAAATCAAGAACAATTAGTAATTGTTCGAGGCGATGTAGGAAGTATACCTCGTCTCACTCGTTCTGGACGAGGACAATTTTGGTTAAAAGCATCTCAAATTACCGAAGTAAAAAATAAACAAAGTCAAGAGGGAGCTAGTAGGGGAGTTACTGGGAAGTTATATGTAACAGTACCCATACTAAAATCGACTGGGTTATATCCAAATCAACAAATTGAAGTCACCGGAGTTTTATATCAACCGAAATCAGCATTCAATCCTGGTGGTTTTGATTTTCAAAAATATCTTCGAGAACAAGGTGCTTTTGCTGGTTTAAGCGGAAGACAATTAAAAGTTTTTGATGAAGAAAGTGAATGGGCATGGTGGAAGTTGCGACAGCAGATAATCAAATCGCAAGTTCGTTGGCTTGGTGTTCCCCAAGGTCCCCTCGTCAGTGCTATGGTTTTAGGAAGCAAAACTGTTGATTTACACTACAGTACTCGGGATTTATTTGTAAACGCAGGATTAGCTCATTCTATAGCCGCTTCAGGGTTTCATACTTCGCTAATTTTAGGATTAGTCTTGGGTTTTACAAGACGTTTTAGCAGAAATACTCAATTTATTTGCGGTTCCTCCGCGTTAATTTTGTTCTTGAGTTTGACTGGTTTCCAGCCTTCGGTTCTCAGAGCTGTAATTATGGGATTTGCAGCTTTAATTGGCATTGGCTTGAAACGAAAGGTAAAACAATCAGGCTCTTTTATAATTACAGCTACTCTACTACTACTAA
The DNA here is from genome assembly GCA_050042755.1 of Rivularia sp. (in: cyanobacteria). Taxonomy (GTDB): domain Bacteria; phylum Cyanobacteriota; class Cyanobacteriia; order Cyanobacteriales; family Nostocaceae; genus Rivularia. Next base: position 5,223 of record JBHJJJ010000250.1, on the reverse strand, counting down.
TTAATCCTCTTTGGATTTGGAATCTAGGGTTTCAACTGAGTTTTTTAGCAACTTTAGGTTTAATTGTCACGGTACCTGCCATAACCAAATATTTGAGATGGTTACCATTAACGATCGCATCTTTAATTGCTGTTCCAATATCCGCTATCATTTGGACTCTACCTTTACAACTTTATCTATTTGGTGTTGTAGCACCCTACGGAATATTATTAAATATTATTAGCACGCCTTTAATATCTCTTATCTGTATTGGTGGCATTATTAGTGGTATCGCAGCCCTAATTTGGCCTTTTGCGGGAAGTGCTTTGGCTAGTGTATTGTATTACCCAACTGATATACTTATAAAACTAGTAGAATTTTTTAGCGACTTGCCGGGGAATTCAGTTGCTTTTGGTACGATCGCAATTTGGCAAGTAATTACAATTTACGGACTCCTAATCTTTACTTGGCAGATACGTTGGTGGCAAAGACGTTGGTTCCTTTCAAGTCTAATTTGTATTGGTTTAGTGTTTATTCCTGCTTGGCATTCAGCAAATAGTTTATTTCGCATTACTCTATTAGCTGCGGGTAGAGAACCAGTTTTAGTAATTCAAGACAGAGGAAAGGTAACGGTGATTAATAGCGCCGATGAAAATGTAGGGCGTTTTACGATAGTGCCGTTTCTGCAACAGCAAGGTATAAATATAATTGACTGGGCAATTGCAACAGATTTTCAAAACAATGGTAGCAATGGTTGGTTAGAAATAATAAAAGATTTACCTTCCAAAGTTTTTTACGATTATTCTCCCAGCCCGAATAATGCTTTAACTCAAAAAGCAATTCAAAGACAAGTAGAACAGGACAAAGGAGTATATCAAGTTTTATCTTTAGGTCAAACTGTGAATACTGGTTCAGCGATAATACGACTTATAAATAACCAATTGCCCATAATACAAATGCAAATCAGCAATCAATCTTGGTTATTTGTAGGAAATCTTAAACCAAACGAACTTCGCCAGCTAATAAAAACCCAAAGCTTACCGCCTACCCAAGTTCTATGGTGTCCTACCAAATCTTTAAAAGAACTAGTTATTGCCCTACAACCACAAGTGGCGATCGCACCGAATCCTAATCTTGAAGCCAAAGATATATCGGCACTCAATCAAAGCAAAGCTCAATTATTTTTTACTGGACGAGATGGTGCGATTCAATGGACACCTCAACGACTATTTGAGACATTTGTTCAGAATACAGAAAATATTAGCTCTTTGCTTTAACTTTCCCTTTGCCTGTAGTTTATTTGTTGATAAATTCAATAAACATATGATACTTTATTAAGATAGGAATAATATGCCTTGTGGAGAGGTGGCAGAGTGGTTGAATGCGGCGCACTCGAAATGCGTTATACCCTTACGGGTATCGGGGGTTCGAATCCCCCCTTCTCCGTTTAATTGAATTTTGAACTAAACATTATTACTTTCAGATTTATAAGCAATCAACTCCTCAAAAATTGATTTGCCTTAATTACAAACGGATATTCAATCAACTTAATTAAAGTATAAACAAAGACTCATTACCTCATCACTGAACGGAGGTATAATTGTGTCGTATCAACCTCAAGCATGAATGTCTTAATCAAAAGATTGGTAATTATGTTTAAGTAAATACAGGTTAGATACGAGTAAGTACAGACACAATATTCTTTATTTTAAGTATAGAAAATGAAAATCTTCCCAACCCCCTAAAAAAGGGGCTGACATAGAATTAATTATTAGCGGCTTGTAAAGCTTCTTGATTCAAAACCTGGTTTAATTTACCACTACGATAACCTTCTAAATCCAAAGTGACATAAATAAAACCAAATTCTTGAAAAGCAGATACTAACGATTTTAGATCTGTATTTAATATAAAGTTCTGAATTTGTTCTGGTGGCAATTCTATACGTGCTGTATCACCTTCAGAACGGACTCGTAAATTATTCCATGCTTGCTTGCGTAAATAGATTTCTGCTCTTCCCACCCGTTTCAATTTAGTTACAGTAATCTCTTCACCATAGGGAAAACGGGAACTAAGACAAGGTTGTGCAGGTTTATTCCACCAGGGTAAATTTAAATGTTGAGAAATTTGGCGGACTTCTGCTTTACTTACACCAACTTCTGCTAAAGGAGAACGCGCACCTCTTTCCTTAGCAGCTTGAATTCCGGGACGATAATCGTGTAAATCGTCTGCATTAACCCCATCTATTACATAAGGATAACCCAATTTATTTGCCCAAGGTTTTAGGGTATCGTGTAATTCACTTTTGCAAAAATAGCAGCGGTTGACGGGGTTAGAAGTGTAATTAGGATTTTCCATCTCATGAGTTTCGACAACTTGATGGGAAATCCCAATGGTTGCAGCTTGGATTTTGGCATCTTCTAATTCTTCTGGTAATAAACTCGGTGAAACCGCAGTTACCGCCAAAGCTCGATCGCCCAAAACATCATAAGCAATTTTCGCAACTAAAGTACTATCAACTCCTCCGGAATAAGCTATTATTGCTTGTTCCATTTCTTTAAATAAAGCTTTTAATTGCTCTAGTTTTTTTGTATACATCATTTCCCCATCAAAGCACCGTAATATATCATTTTACTTATTCCATTGTAAGAGGGGAGATAAAATAAAGTAAAAATAAGTTTATCTGTCAATCATCTGTAATATATTGAGATAAAATTGTTCCCAAAAGCGGTAAATCAAGAGGTTTAGAAATATAATCGTTTACTCCTGCTGCAAGACAAATATCGCGATCGCCTTTCATTGCCATTGCGGTTTGAGCAATTATGGGAGTATTGGAATATTGCGGATTGTCTCGGAGTTGTTTTATTAAGTTTAGACCATCCGCGTCAGGTAAAATAATATCCATTAAAATGATGAAGTAATATTGCTGGTTTAAAGCATTCCACATCTGGAAAGCGCTCTTTACCCAGGTTATTTGATATCCCAATCTTTCTAAATAAGTTTTGATTAACAGAGCATTAGGTACATCATTTTCTACCAGCAAAATATCTGAAGATTTTTCTTTTAAGGAAGTAGCTATGTTGTGATTGTTTTTTCTACTTTTTGATTCTCTTGCCGTATCAGTTCCTTTTACTTCCTCACCTTGTTGGAAGGGAACCACAATAGTAAAACGAGAACCTTTATCTACTTCAGATTTGACTTCAACCCAACCACTGTGAATTTCAGCCAGTTTACGAGTTACCGTTAACCCTAAACCTGTGCCTTTTTCAGTATTTGCCTCAGCATTAAGGATTTGGAAATATGGTTGGAAAAGTTCGCTTTGATGTTCTTTACTAATACCGATTCCGGTATCCCAAACGGTAAAACGCATGAATTCATCTTGGCATTTCACTTCTAAACCAACTGTTCCGGTTTGAGTGAACTTTACCGCATTAAAAAGTAAGTTTAATAGTATTTGTTTGATTCGCAATGGGTCAGCTACTATACTTGTGGCATTAGGGTCTAATTCAAGACGCATTTGTAAACCTTTGTGAGCAGCTTTTTCTTTGACCAGTGCTAATACATTACGACACAATTGTGGTATATCAACTATTTCCCAATTAACTTCTAACTGGTTAGCTTCAATTTTAGATAAGTCTAGAATATCGTTAATTAAGGCTAGCAAATGTTTACCACTAGATTGAATAATGCTTAAATATTCATGGTGACGCTGTCTGCTTGGGTCATAACCCTGGGCTAATAGCAAATGAGTAAAACCAATAATTGAACTCAAAGGCGTACGAATTTCGTGACTCGTATTTGCCAAAAATTGATTTTTCAATTGATTGGTACGCTGTAGTTCCTGATTTCGATTATCTAACTGCTGCCCTTGTTGCTGTAAAAACTTGATTTGCTTGAATTGGGTTAAAGCTACCGTAGAGATTTGTGCAGCCTTTGCCATTAATTGTGGAATTTGTTCCGCTATGCATACACCTGAAGAGGAGTTTGTTGAAGATTTAGGACAAGTAATTAACCAACCAACAATCCCAAGAGAATCATTAGCCAAAGGCCAAGCAGTTTGTGGTTTTTGCTTTTCTAATTGCTGTACATCTTCAATATGTATTTCGTCTTTCAATCTCAACCGCAGCTTTTTACCTTTTCTTACCATTACAGCTAATGGCGAAGGTCGAGAATGAGCTGTTGAATGAGAAGAAATGTAGCAAATTTTGCAAACATTTTGTTGTGACTGAATAATCGCTATTGCCACTATACCCGAATCAATTGCAATCTTGAGTTCGTTTACTACTGTTTGAAAAATTTCTGCTTCCGTAACCGCTGTTTGTTTGTCTTTAGTTGAAGCCAAACTCAGAAAATCGTTAAGACGACTTTGCAGTTGATTCAAACTGCGTTCCAGCCACAACTCGGCTCGAAGTTGCTCGATTGTTGTCAAAACTGTCGATGAATTGGCATTTAGTTGTGAGTTCTGCTCTGGTAAGCTTGAATATTGCTGCATGGTCAACTCGACCGCTGAATAATTTTGATAGCTTCGTTAAAAAGGGGCTAGATAAACCGGAGTATATTAGCGCACAATTTATTCTATATATATAAACTAAAACTTGTAGTGTCAAATGTCACGCTCAAAATATAGTCTATCCTACCAAAATATTATGGATTTCTTTTCAAGAGCTTTTATAGTTCATTTACTACAGGCTAGCTAATTAATACTGCGTGAAATTAGTATCATATAAAGAAAGAATAGCCAACAGCTTCAATTTCAGTAAATTAATTATTCATTTACTCAATTATGTAGATTCAAAGCTAGCTTAAATTCAACAAAACTCTATCCGAAAAGTTACAACAGCGATCGCTCCTATAGCTTTACTCATTTTATTGTATGTATATATACATCTATATAATTTTACTGGTACGGTTGCCATTTGATTTTGTCAATTTTAAAAGTAATTTACATAGAAGTTTATGCCAAATACAAGATAATTAATATCTATGTTACTAATTATACGCCATATTTATAAAATAGGCTAATCCCATTAAATTTACCGAATCCTGCTCTAAATCTAACCTTTTGCTGGAAGGGAAAAGTTATCCCAACAATAGACTGAAATATATTCAGGACTTACGCAACTGGCACATCGCGATCGCCAACTAACAGTACTTTAGTACTGTAAACAACAATCCATAAAATCAGTCTTTTTTCTAATTGTTAACAGTAATTAATCAATTGAAGTTGTAGTTCAAATTTCATGAGAA
>JBHJJJ010000249.1:0-20422 GCA_050042755.1 Rivularia sp. (in: cyanobacteria) | reverse complement strand
TTGCTTCATCAACTGCTTGAAACTGTTTTAGTTTTCCGTATGTTTTGAACTCAAAAATTAACATGGTATCATCTCCTCCGGTCTTATACTAGCATAATCAGTATAAAGAAACCGCATAGAATAAAAATTCGCCCTATAAGGGCGAGGCTTTAAACCCAAAATTTTCGGTAAGTCCACACCAATAAACCTTAAAATATCTAAACCAGAAGATAGTGCGATCGCCACATCAAGATATTTTTACGGCGTTACGAGTAATGCCTCACCATCAAATTTCTCATTTACCGATTGTAGATGATAAAGATAATTTGCTTCCAGATAAAAGAATCAGCAGCATCTTTTGTTTACCTTCAACCGCGAGAAGGCTCACACCGAATTCTTTGAATCGGTGTTGAGATGAATCGCGGGCAGAATTTATGGTATTATACAAAATGTAGGTGTAATCCAATTAAATGCAGAAATGCAGCCTGCAAATAAAAAAAACAATCTGATAAAAAGTCCCTAGGGCGTAGGGCTTTAAAGCTCGGTTAATGTTCTCATAGAGGAGTCGCCGAGAAGCCTACATCATAATCTCTGATTTTATGTAGGTGCGTCACAGAGCTACTGATTCTATCAGATAGTGTGTGTGAAGTGTAGTATTTTCGAGTAGATGCAAAGTGATATAAGGTACTTTATATCCTAGCATAAGTGAAAAAAATAGCAAATGTGAGGAGTTATGAGAGTAGAATTTCCTTGCATTTGATTGAATATTCCCAATTTACAACCTTACGGCGATTGTCTGTACTCTTGATATCTTTGTAACAAGGGCAAATTTTTGTGGCACCGCCGCTCATTTTATCGATACAATTACAACTCTGGGATTGTTAACCTGGTTGGGGAGCGTAATTGTAATGATATGGTTCATCGAAAATCATTTCCGCTAAATATAGCTTTAAGCTGCTTGATTACTTGTGCTTTACCTTTTGTGACTTCGAGTCGTGTCACTGCTGCTGAAAGGTTAAAACTTTCTTTTGGGGTGGTAGAAAGATCAATTTCGGTTGATGCTCTGGAAACTTATGCTACAACTGGTAAGGTAAATGATGAATTAGCTGCCTATTTTAAGTATGTTCCCGATTCGGAGTTAGGAGAGTTACGACAAGTCTTAGTTGCTCCCATTCCTTTAGGGGCTGTTGAAGTTTCTCAATTTCTATATTCTCCCATTGGAGAGACACTTTTAGAAACTCTTTCTCAAGTTGTTCAAAGTGAATTTCGCGAGCGCGGCCGATCTACTCTGAAGAAATCTCGGCGTAATAGCGGATTTTATGGAACTCGCTCAGCATTAATTTTAGCAGCCGCTGAGCCAAAAAAGTTTACTTTATTAAATATATTACGTAAATTTCCTTCTAAAACTATTTCGATCGATTTATTTCGCAGTTTAGAAATTGCCATGCGGTTGAGAAATATTGTCAATCGTACCCAAAAAGCAATCAATGTAATTAATAATAAATCTCAAGAATCCGAACCCAATACTGTATCAAATCGTATTTTGTCATATGCATTGCAAAAAGGACGTTTAACCTACACAAAGCAAAGCTTCACTCTCTACGATACATCCCGCACTCGCACTTTCCCTGCCGATATTTACTTACCGCAAACAACTGGTTCCCATCCGGTAATTGTAATTTCTCACGGATTGGGTTCGGATCGCACTAGCTTCGCTTATTTAGCTCAATTCCTTGCTTCTCACGGTTTTGTAGTTGCTGTACCCGAGCATCCCGGTAGTAACGCTCAACAGTTGCAAGCACTATTAGGAGGAATAGCCGATCGAGATTCAGACCCCAAGGAATTTATTGACCGACCTTTAGATGTAAAATATCTCTTAGACTATCTCGAAGGTCTATCTACTTCCAATCCCCCATATAAGGGACGTTTGAATATGGAACAAGTAGGCGTAATTGGTCAATCTTTTGGCGGTTATACGGCTTTAGCTTTAGCAGGTGCTGAAATTAATTTTGCACAGTTAGAAAAGAATTGTCCGGTTGATAAAAATACTTTGAACGTTTCGCTTTTATTGCAATGCTTAGCCTTACGTTTACCCCAATTTGACTATAATTTATCTGACCCAAGAGTTAAAGCGGCAGTTGCAATAAATCCAGTTGTCAGCAGCGTTTACGGTCAAGAAGGCTTCAGCAAAATAAATATTCCAGTGACTATTGTAGCAGGGACTGGGGATACTGTAGCCCCTGCCTATCCAGAACAGATTGTACCTTTTACTTGGTTAAAGGGCGAGAATAAATATTTAGTATTAATGAACGGTGGTACTCACTTTTCAGTAATAGCAGAATCACCAGACTCTTCGATTCCCGTACCGTCGGAAGTAATTGGTCCTTCTCCTTATTTAGCACGTAATTATACTGAGTATTTAGCTCTTGCTATGTTCAAAACTTACGTGGCGAATAATTCAAATTATCGTCGTTATTTAAGTACCGATAGCATCAATTCTCTTGGTCAAGATAAATTATTTTTACGTGTGGTGAATGAACTTACAATTAAACAATTAAAGTCGTTTGATAAGGGTAAGGAAAGGTTGGATGTAGCGTCGGAACCTCAATTTTAACCCCTACTCTCTCTTAGGGGAGCGCCATCGGTATATCAAGTCTGGCTCATTACTTACTATTCTACATGGCTTGTCGGCTAAACGCTTTTTTAATTACCTCTTGCCTCTACTGATATGATAAGTACTTTACCAGACTTGATATCATCTCCCCAAATAAATCCTTATTTCAAGCAACTAGTTGTTTATTACTCTGTTGTTGTACAACAGATTTGATTTTTTCTACAACTTCTATTGCACATCCCCAGGATAGGGTTACACCAGAGCCACCATGTCCATAGTTATGGATGATCGTAGTTCCTTTCTCTTGTTCCAAACGGACGTTAGTCTTTCGTGCCGGGCGCAATCCTACACGAATAGGCTCATCAATATCTAGTTTTGCTCTCTTTAACATGGGCAGAAAGTCGATGCATCGCTGATACATCTGCCTTAGAGGTTCGTACTTTTCTATTTGGATATCCGTAAACCATTCATCTTTTTCTACTAATCCTCCTAAAAGAAGGATGTTCCCTCTGGGCACTAGATAAATCATATTTTGAGAATTTCCACGCTCTTCTAAAGTAATGGAGAGTGCTTTATTGATTTTAGGAAAGTTAAGATCGTCGTTATGAACTCTGATTAAAGCTCCTCTTAAAGGGTACATATCATCATCCGCAAGCTCTACCGAACCTAGTCCAGCACAGTTAACAATAGCAGCAGAATCAAATTCTGTTTTTAACTTTTCTTCTATATCTACTAATCTTCCAGAGACTTTTCTCTTAAGGACTTTACCGCCAAGCTGGTTTATCTGCTCTAAGAGCCAACCCATATAAATATCAGTATCAACAACTGGGGCTAGGTGTTCGTAGGCATCCTTTAAGCCGATTTTTGTGCTAACACTATTTTCTTCAATCAATTTGTAATCGTATCTAAATCCTTTAAGTCTACTTTCTATCTCTTTCATCTTCAAAAAATCACCGTTGTGTTCTGTAACAGGGTGCCTAAAAAAGAAGACTGAACTTAATATTTGAACGCCAGTTTTGGCTTGAAGAGCAAGTTCTTCAAAAAAATTATACGATACCATGCACCAATGTTTAGAACGTTCTAAAGATACTGGATTTCGATGATGACCGCATACTGCTGGAGGCCATTCCCATAAGGCTCCAGCTACGTTTGAAGTTATTTGAGGACTAAATTTATCCGCAATTATAGTTACCTGAAAACCTTCTCTTAATAAGCACAAAGCTGTTGTCAATCCCACAACACCTGCACCAATAACTAATATACGTTCAGAAATGTTTCTCATTGTTTTGTAAATTGACATTAAAAATCTTTAAACCTACTTTCATCGCAAAGCCGGTTTCTTGTAAATGGAAATAGTAGAGCATTTCCCTGTAAATTATCCGACGACAAATTTTCATTCAAGAGTAGGTGGAAACTTCCATATTTTGACTCAAAAAATGCCATCAATTCTCAATTGATACTATATCACTTGTGTGTAACAGTGCGTTTAATAATTTAGAGATTTGTGTTTTGTTATACAAAAAAGTAATAATTTTACAGTCAACAATTAAAAAATTTAGCTCTAAATCACCTATAAGAAAGGAATCTAGAGCTTGTAAAATAGGAATGGCCGCAACTGGCATATTTTTCTCGTAGGGTGCTTGTACACTGACTGATTTATTCACGCAATAATAAGACGGTGAGTGTACGGCACCAACCAGGATCTTGTGACACGCAGCCTTAGTCCTGTAAAATAAGAAAGTATAAACTTAATCACAGATGTGTTTGTAGCTGAAAAACTAGGAAATAGATTTAACACTGCTATTTCCTACATATGTTTATAGGTTTTATTTTTCACCTTTAACCTTTAATTTTCGACAAAATTATTGCCGTCAAAGCGATCGCAATCATAATTACTAAGATAAATTTACCACCAGATACAAGCTGTTGATTCAATTCCTTATATTTATCCCGCTGTCTCCAAGCCATCACAGCCGGAATCACTCCTCCCAAAATTGAAATACTGAATGTACCAGCATAATCTAAAGCTGTAAAAAAGATGTCGGGATTAAGTGCGGAAAAACCCATTGGAGGAAATACAATCAAGGAAACTAACGGTAAACGTGGAGTGGGGTTTCCTACAAACAAATTCATATCCCTAAATAAATCTTGCAACCCGTAGAAAAATCCAATAAAAGATGTGACGATCGCAAATTCTGAAAATACGGTAACTAAAATCCCCAACCATTGCCCAGCATCACCAGCACGCAGTACTTGCAAAGGATCGAAAACATTGCTACCACCGGAAATATTCTCTAACATCGCTGGAGTTACGCTTCCTAAAATTACCGCATTCCATAACAAAAACATTACCAAAGGAATTGCTGAACCCACTACGATAGACTGACGAACTTTAGATGCATCTCCTTCTAACTGAGTTGCAACTAGCGGCACAATATTATGAAAAAATAATGCTACCAACATTACCGAAAGTGCGGGAGGAAGGGCACTCCAATCTTGGGATAATAAAGCAGTCGGATGTACGTGAGTTGAACCTAAGAGCAGTAACCCCAAAAACGAAGCAATCACAACTGCAACAAAAAAGCTATTCAATCTCTCAATAAATTTATCTCTTCCTAGATACAATATACCGCCAAAGATCGCAGCAAACCCAGTGCTTCCCATCCATGTGGGTAATGGAGGTAGATCCCATATTCTTTCCACCGCAGAGATTAAAATTCCTCCACCTTGGGAAACATAGGCTATCAACAAGGCATAATGCAAAAACAAATAGGCACCACCCGTAAAACGCGCTCCCATTTTACCCAGGGTAGTTTCCACCATTACCAATAAACCATTACTAGCACGTCCACTGCAACGCATACCGTTTAATGCTACCTCTGCAATCAGCAAACCCGATATGACGGTATACAACCAAACACCTATCAATAACGCTGTCGAAGGTAAAACACCAGAAGGTAAAGTCACCGCAGGTAAAGCCAAAATACCAGCACCCACAGTCGTTCCCGCAATCAGCGCCGTACTTCCAATAACACTACCCGGTTTATGAACGAGGTGATTTCCATCAAAGGAAACGTTAGAAAACAACCGGGTAGTTTCCAAAACATCCGACTTGTCAATTATTTTCATAAAAATAAATATAAATTTATATTAAATATTTTAGCAAAATGTTGAGGACTGCTTCAAGAATACCTCACCCCCATCCCCTCTCCTTATAAAAGAGAGGGGTGTAATATAAAAAACATATCCCCTATTCTCTATTACCAATTACCAATTACCTATTACCAATTAATATATGTACGGAGCAAATCCAAAAGAAAAACATCCGATGAAGGGATTTCCGCAAATCTGTTTTATCAAGAATACGGTGTCAAATCCGAATATAGTTATTGGGGATTATACTTATTACGATGATTTAGAAGATTCAGAGAATTTCGAGAGAAATGTTCTCTATCACTTTCCTTTTATTGGGGATAAATTAATTATTGGTAAATTTTGCGCTTTAGCGACAGGTGTAAAATTTATTATGAATGGTGCTTTTCATAAAATGTCGGGATTTTCTACCTATCCTTTTCAAATATTTGGTAATGGTTGGGAAAGAGTAACGCCGCAATCGGATGAATTACCGAATAAGGGTGATACTGTAGTTGGAAACGACGTTTGGATCGGTTATGAAGCTCTAATGATGCCGGGAGTACAAATTGGTGATGGGGCAATTATTGCGGCAAAATCCGTTGTTACTCAAAACGTTTTACCCTATTCCATAGTAGGGGGAAATCCAGCGAAAGAAATTAGAAAACGCTTTACTGATGATGTGATTGATAGTTTGTTAAAAATTGCTTGGTGGAATTGGGATATTGAGAAAATTAACCGCAATCTTGAGAAGATTGTCGGCGGTGATATTGAAGCTTTGAAAAGTTGTGAGTGAAACTTTTGTATTAGAAATTAACTTAGTTCATGTTGGCGATCGCAGTTATCGCAATAGTCTTTTATTTTGGGAGTATCCCAATTTTGCAAAAATAAAATTCGTAGTGGGAGCGTCTCGCTCCCTACTGCCTGCAAGTGAGCAAGATGCTCACACTACCAAAAAAAATAAATTTACACATTTGGGATGCTCCCTTTATTTTAACCATAAATTATGTTGGGTTACGGTGCGAATCGAACTTAAAATTATCAATCAAATTGACTCTTCGCACCGCGAACCCAACCTACAAACTAGTAACAACTAACTCAAACGGTTTCCCAGATTTTTTCGGTTCCCATCCAGCTTTAATAGCTTGATTTATCCATAATGCTACTTCCGAGGGTATAACTGGTTTGACTTCGGTTGTAGCCCAATCTTTCGGATGTGGTTTATCGGTTAAAATTATCAATTTGGAACCTGATTCTTCAGCATGTTCGACTGCAACATTGATACAGCCAATACCATAATCAGTTTGAGAATAAGTTGCTTTTCTTCTAATTAACCAGATGAAAGATTCTCCATCTACAGTTATTTTTCTCGAACCTTTTTTTGGAATTCCCATAAATATTATTCCTCTGCGAAACTCTGCGAAAACCTCAGCGTCAAGGGTTCCCATTAGAATTTTTTTAGAAGAAAAAAATTCTATTGGGTGCCGTCACTCTGCGTTTTAAAAAGCTAATCACGATTAATCTGAATTAACTCAGTCAAAATACTATCCAAACTACCGTTAACCTGAATTTTCTCAATCTTCTCTGAAATCCTCTCCAATACCTCTAACTCCTTCAATCTCAACGCCACTGGATTATCCTCCATTACCCTGGCTGTATTCAACATACTCCGAGTTGCAGCAGTCTCTTCTCTACGTCGTACTACATTGGCTTGGGCTGATTTTTCTGCTTCTACAACTTTACTCAAAATAGTCTTGATTTCTCCAGGAAGAATAATATCTTTTACTCCCACCGAATCAATTTCTATTCCGTATGCTGCGGCTTTAGGACGAATGTATTCTGCAATACTATTGTCGATGGCTCCTTTATCTTCTAATAGCTCATCTAAAGCCTTTTCACCCACCGCTGCACGCAGCGCAAACTGTAATTCTTTGTACAAGAAGCCATTAATATCTGACAATCCATTTTTCGCTCTCAACGCCTCTTGGATCCGAAAACCAGCAGTTAAATTCAAACGTAGAGGTACTTTATCTTTGGATAAGATATCTTGTCCAGAAACTTCCATATTCTGCAACCGCAAGTCGATGGCTTCACTCTGAAATGAACGCCCATACACCCACCATGCATGAATTCCCGATTCTAGTTGTGTCTGATATTCTTTGTTTACATACAGCAAACCAATATGTTGAGCAGGTACTTGGCAAACGTGCAAAGCGCTACGACTCAAGTTTACTGTTTCTGGTAAACCCGAAACTAATTCTGTTACTAGAGCAGATGAGAGTTTAGCATCATTACTAATATCGATAACTTCTACATCAACACCCTGCCAAAATAACTTGCGACTAGTTGGCGGTAATATCGAAATCGCTTTACCTTGATATCTGACGATCGCAACTTGTTGAGCAATCGTTTCTACTGTTTCGCAATAAGCACTCACAAATTCCGGATGTCTCTCAATTAATACTTCTTCGAGGGGGAAATTGGGATTGTGTACGAGACGACTCATTACATAATGTGTTACATCCTTATCTACCGCCCAAAAAGCGTATTCTCCAGGTTCGAGAGGACGTACAAAGTTATTTTGCACGTACAATAAACCAATTTCATATTCTTTAACTAAGATTTTTTTTAACCCACTAAAAGCAAATCCACGCAGTTGCTGCACGAATTGGTTAGGTAATTCTAAATCTTCTTCTAAATTAAATATATGTGATTCGACTTCAAGAAAACCACGCCAAAATGCTCGTAGTTGATTTGGTAAAACTGTTACCCATTTTTGCCCGAATCTTACTAAAGCAGTTTGATTAAAGTTTGTACGTACTATTAATAGATACTCTTCCAATTCCGCTGCATTATCTCTTAATAGTAACTCTAGGTTCTCAATCTTGGCTTCCGGAGAATTTAAATCAAAACTTTCAACTCGCCAATGCCGACCAAAATAAGTATAAGTTCCAGAACTTAAAATCTTCTTAAAGTCACTACGGTGATATAAAATCCCGATTTCATTTGGTTTTATATAAAAAGTTTTCCACATAGATATTTTGATAGATAATTTAGGCAACCGTAACCAAGAACGAATTCTAGATAAAAACATTTATAGTTAAGCTGTAATACGTATACTACATTAAATTTAAAAACTCCGCAAATGCGGGTGCGGATACAGTTCCGTTGCGGGCAAAAGGATCTCAATAACTGGATTAAGAGAACTGTTATCCAATATTAGAGTACCCAAGGATAATCTAAAATCATCAAACAGCAATCAAATATGGCGATCGCCTTTCCTTTCGGGGAAAACGATGGGCATACTCGAGTTAAGGAGAAAGACGATTGCTCTGGCTCCTTCACCGTAGCTACCGAACATTACCAGAGTAACGAACGATTGCAAGCACCTACATCGCGGAGTTTACAAACAATTTTTTTTCGGAGTGATTGATTTATGGCTTTACGCCGCCTTATCCCAAATAAGGTGCCCAGTACCCAGGGCGGGGGTGTTTGCTAACGTGACAGGTTAGTTTTTTTGGTTAAAAGTACAGGGATCGAACCTGTTACCAATAGATTAAATGTCTACCGCTCTACCAATGAGCTAACTTTTAGGTTTGTGCCCAATGTAGGATTTTAACCTACGTCCATCGGCGATACACCGATTGCTCTACCACTGAGCTAATTAGGCTATTGAAATAGTTTCAAGTACTCGCGGAATACGCTCGAAGCATTGCTTGGCGCACCAGTCAGGTATATGGAACCCGAGCTATTACGAAGTTACCCTACTACTACCTCACTACAAATGTAGCACAAGAAAAATTTTAGGCAAGTTTATTTTGTTGGGGACACCGCGAGCAAGGAGACGTAGCACTGCTACGTCTCTACATTGATTTTGGAAATTTAATTGGATGTCGTATTACTCCTTTGCCGGTAGAAGGTTACCGATTAAAAACCCCAGATACTTCAAGTAATTTTAGAGTGGCAAAGGAGTAATACTCTAGCTAAAGAGAGCAGTCCAAGTTTTCTCTCCAACGATGCCATCAACTAGGAGTGGATTTCCGTCAAAATCAAAGAATTCTGACTGAAATTCTTTAACTGCATTTTCAGTATTTATACCGAAAATGGAGTCAATTGGGCCAGGATCGAAGGGAGGAAAAGCAAAGCTTTTAAGAATTTCTTGAAGAAGTCTTACAGTATTGTCTCTTGAACCGCGTTGTACCACCTGAGGATCTAATCTGAACCAGGTAGCTGGGCCTACAATACCGTCTATTTTTAGGGGAAAAGAATAGGCATTAAATTTCCCTGCCGAGCGATCGAATTGATAGTTCCTGACTGCAAGATCTGTCACAGGACCAAACTTACCATCATCAGTTCCTACACTGAGATAATAACGTTGGATGAGTGCTTTTTGTGCTTTCTTTACAGCATCACCGCTTGAACCGATTCTGATGATTGGATTATTCATAATTGATTCTCATGAATTGAAGATACTTTTAGACATTGGACAAAAATCAAATTCAAGTTAAATACTTGGTACTCTGATGTTTGTCATATATTTATAGTAATAAAAGTAACTACATTATCGTCAGTACCCTGAT
Source organism: Rivularia sp. (in: cyanobacteria) (assembly GCA_050042755.1). GTDB lineage: Bacteria > Cyanobacteriota > Cyanobacteriia > Cyanobacteriales > Nostocaceae > Rivularia. Next base: position 10,117 of record JBHJJJ010000249.1, on the reverse strand, counting down.
GGGTGATTCTTGTCTGAAGTTCAAATTATAGGTAGAGTTATTCATAGGCAGTGGGCAGTAGGCAGATTTGCTGTAGTGACTCACCCTTATTCATAGTGAGATGATCCACACGCGACCCGGGAATGAAAAATTGACGTTTTATACGGGGCGTGTGCCAGGGCAGCCTCTGTATAATTATTTATTTGTACTGAGACTTCAGATAGAAAATAAAGTTTTAATTGATACTTATTATCCACTGCCGACTGCCTTTTTTGTAAATTATCTATCCGTATAGAGTGAATGTAAGTAGGTTGGCGTAAATAATTATCGTGAGAGATAAGTCAGGGGGAAAAAGGGACAGTTTGATTCTATTGTGCCGACTTACTTACAAAATTCTCCGGAGTAATCCTATATAGGTTATAAATATGACGTAGTTTTATGACCTAAAAATATGAAAATATTTCGTAAACAGAGTTTAATATCAGTATTTCCATTATTATTTTTAGTAACTTTTCTCAAAGCATCCGTGGCGAAAGCAGATGTATTAGTTCCAGGTGAAGAATTTGTAGATTACTGCTTTAAAATCACCAACATTGATAAATATCCAGATTACTTAATTGTGGCGCTTGTGAAGTCTCAAAATCCCAGTCTTCCGCACTCGAATCAAGTTGTGAATAAGAGTGAATGTGTGGGATTAAATGGGTATCGAGAATACAGTGAAGTTTACGCCCTCAAAAAGTCAGATGTAAATGTAGAAGATATTATTAAAAGTGAATATAGAAAAGTCGAAGAATTAAAAGATTTTGAGAGTAAGAAAGCTAAATTAATTCCTGCTAAAAATAAAATATATTCTGTGAGGAGTGTACCAGTTTTTTTTCAAATTGAGTCAGTAATTTGTATTTACGAAATAACTGGTATTAACGATAAATCTTTGATTTTGGTAAATAAAGGTAGAAAAAATATTTATAAAAATACTTTATTAATTATGCCAATTATCGGAATGTCATTAATTGGTGGAGTTATTTATTGGAAAAAGTCTAATAAATTAAAGAGAAATAATGACAATTAAGATAAAATCAATTATTGTAGCGATTTTACTAATATTGACTGCTGCTTTTGTATCAGTAGCCTTCCCACTTGCGACTTATACTTTAACATTAGCAACTTTTGGACTTGCTCACGTTTTAACTGAGTTAAGCTATGTAGATTCCCGCTTTAATAAACGTTTGAATATTGATTTACGAAAAAAAATAATCATTCTTCTCTTAGCAATAGTTAATATCAGAATTTTACAAGTTTTTGGCGCGCTTACTAGTTGGATAAGTATACCCTTGGAACTAATTTGTGTAATTGGTTTAGTTACAGTGGTTATCCCAACTTTAAAAGCTAAAGATTGGAAACTAGAAATATTAGCAATCTTACTTTGTTTTATCCTATGGGCTGGAATCTTTTGGATACCCATATTGATGATGTTGGCTTTTGCGGTTTTACATAATATAACTCCAGTAGGATTCATCGCGGAAAAACTACGAGGTAGAGGGCGAAAACTAGCTTTAAATGCTTGTTTTATCGTATTTGCGCTGATTCCTGCAATTATTCTTTCTGGATATCCTTATAATTTTCTATCTGATTTAAATTTAGTAGCACCATCAACGTCTATTCTTCAAGCTGGAAACCTCCAACTTCACCTAGGTGCATTCATTCCCCAACAACTACATAGAAGCGCCGTGGCACAAAATGCTTTCTCTGCAGCGGTGTTTCTTCAATGCATGCACTACGCGATAGTTTTGGGTGTATTTCCTAAATGGGATAAAACTCGTCCAAAGTTATTTCATGGAGTTGTAATATTTTTAAGCACATTAATATTTATATACTTTACTCAATCATTTAGTGATGCGCGTAAATTATACTCAATTGTAGCGGCGATTCACGCTTGGGTAGAAATTCCAATTTTACTTTTAGCAGCAATTCCTACAGTGGATAAAATCACAATTACAGAAAATGATAAATAATTATTCCAATACAAAACGAAGCTATATTAGCAACTAATGAAAAAAACAATCCTTTTCTCCAGCCTAAATCCAATACCTCCGAATATAAAAAACCCTCAATCAATATAATAATAGCTTCAATTAATATTATCCTGACAGGGAATAATAAGTAAGGAATCATTATTTGATTACTTGTCCATGCTGGAGGATGAGTTAAAAGGGTTGCACCGCAAGCCAGAGCAAACATGGCTAGGAATTCGACAAAATCAGAAAATCTTTTTGTCGCATGAGTTAGTAATAAAATAATCGGTACTTCAATAGCTAAAGAAATTAGTAAAGCTATGAATTGAGTCATTGATAGCCGGTTGAAATTCCATCAATTATACCAGTAGTCAACAACACTAGATAATATAAGCGATGCTTATCAACTCCAACCTTGAATAATAGAAAAATTTTGTTTCAAATCCAAAATTACAACCCCCCTAAAAAAGGGGGGCTTTTTATATGAGGAATTTAAGCAATAGTCACATCTTTAGACAAGTAAACATCCTGAATAGCATGGAACAATTTGATACCATCTTCCAAAGGACGCTGAAATGCTTTACGCCCAGAAATTAACCCAGTACCGCCAGCGCGTTTGTTAATAATGGCGGTACGTACAGCTGCGGCGAAGTCATTTTCACCAGATGCACCACCAGAATTAATTAACCCAGCACGCCCGCAGTAGCAATTAAGTACTTGATAGCGAGTTAAATCGATGGGGTGATCTGTAGTTAATTCGGTATAAACTTTATCGTGAGTTTTACCGTAACTTTGACCGATAGCTTTAGCAACTGCACCATATCCGTTATTATTTTCAGGCATTTTTTGTTTAATAATATCGGCTTCGATTGTCACACCCAAATGATTCGCTTGGGATGATAAATCGGCGGAGAGATGATAATCTTTATCTTGCTTGAAAGCATTGTTACGTAGATAACACCACAAGATAGTTACCATTCCCAATTCGTGGGCACGTTTGAAAGCTCTGCTAACTTCCTGAATTTGTCTGGTACAATTTTCCGAACCAAAGTAGATTGTTGCACCTACAGCAGCTGCACCCAAATTCCAAGCTTGTTCTACATCGCCGAACATAACTTGGTCATATTCATTGGGAACGCTCATTAATTCATTGTGATTAATTTTAACAATAAAAGGAATTTTATGAGCATATTTACGGGAAACGATTCCCAAGACTCCCAAGGTTGAAGCGACAGCGTTACAGCCACCTTCTATTGCTAGTTTTACAATATTTTCGGGGTCGAAATATATTGGGTTTGGAGCAAAGGAAGCACCCGCAGAGTGTTCAATGCCTTGGTCTACGGGTAAAATGGAAAGATAACCAGTATTGGCTAGTCTTCCTGTAGAGTACAGTGCTTGGAGATTGCGCAATACTTGGGGATTTCTATCGCTTGGTATCCAAACTCTATCTACAAAATCGCTTCCCGGTAGGTGTAGCATTTCTTGAGAAACTTTCGCTTTGTAGGTAAGTAAGTCTTTTGCTTCGTTACCTAACAAAGATTCAATAAAATCCGGCACAGACGTGATGCTAGTCATGATATTTTCCTTCTTACCTTCCGTCTTTGATGGTAGCTATGGTAAGTCTAACGAATGTATATCGAAAGTTTGACAATAACTATTTTTTTATTTTTGCGATCGCCAAAATCCGATCGCCCGAGCATAAATACTTATATAGCTAGGGTTATTTATTTACAGAAGCCGCAAGTAATTTCTTAATACAAACAATCATAAATTCAAATCCTTAGCGCTTTTTTCTCCGCTTTTAATCGTTGCTGAATTTGCTGATTACTAAACTTCTCAGAAGTACTTAAAAATTGATAATCTAAATCAATTAAACTTTTGACGATCATATACAATATGACAAATATGGTATATCTAAAGATAAGGACTTTATTGATGAAGATAGATGATTTATAAGCGTCAAACTTATACTCTGATAATTTAATAATATTAATAACTAATCGGAATTTGATAATTTGTAAATTTCTGTGCTTTTCAATTATGATGTGAAATTATTTTGGTTTTCTAACTGTAACCTTTACTCGCTTTAAGTAGGTACGAGGGAGTAGCGAGTCGTGAGATTGAATAAGCCTTTGCAGGTCATTTACATTCTTTTACATAGTTTGTTTTATTTGTGCCTACCTACTTATACTTTAATATGCAGATCAATATTTAATTTATCTACTGATATGTCTTTTCAATTTACAGATACATTTGTCACTATCGCTACCGTTAATTTGGAAAAATTAGTTGACTTTTACATCAAATTTCTTGGTCAAAGACCTAGTAATTATTTGACTAATATCTACGCTGAATTTCAGCTTTCAGGTTTAAAATTAGGTATTTTTAAACCCAAACAGTCTCACCTTTCCGAATTTAACGAATCTTTTAAAAGTAGCATGAGTTTATGTTTGGAAGTAAACGATTTAGAAAGTGTGATGGTTCACTTAGAATCTTTAGGTCATCCTCCTTTCGGCGAAATTACTAATGCCGACCACGGTAGGGAAATTTACGCTTATGATATTGATGGAAATCGAATTATTTTACATCAGTCCTATAGATAAAAATCTTAAACGTTGATTTTCTATATATTATTTCACGAATTAGGAATTATAACGTTATATACTTTAATTTAATTGTTATACCTAATTAACTAACAAAAATAATGTCTATCACTCAAAACTATAAATTAAATCTAATTCAATGGTATCCCGGGCACATTGCCAAAGCAGAAAGACAATTAAAAGAACAACTCAAATTAGATGATGTAGTCTTAGAAGTAAGAGAAGCACGGAATCCTTTGTCAACTCACCACCCACAAGTGTCTGAGTGGATAGGAAATACGGCGCGGTTGTTGGTGCTCAATCGGTTAGATATGATTTCATCTCAAGCAAAGGAATTATGGACGGATTACTTCAGAATTAACAATGAAATTCCCTTTTGTACCAATGCTCAACAAGGAAAAGGGGTGATTGCAGTAAGTAAGGCAGCGCAATCTGCGGGAAGTGCGGTGAATCAACGACGAAAGGAGCGGGGAATGTTACCTCGTCCAATACGTGCTGTGGTAATTGGTTTTCCTAATGTGGGAAAATCGGCTTTGATAAATCGTTTGTTGGGAAAACGTGTAGTACCAAGTGCAGCTCGCCCTGGTGTAACTCGCTCGTTGCGCTGGGTGCGAATTTCTAAGGAATTAGAGTTATTAGATGCTCCTGGTATTATCCCTCTGAAGTTAGACAACCAGGAAGCAGCTTTAAAATTAGCGATTTGTGACGATATTGGGGAAGCATCCTACGATAATCAAAAAGTCGCTGCTGCATTCGTGGATTTAGTGGGAGAGATGCAAGAAACTGCTCCCGAAATATTACCTGAAAATCCTTTTTTGTCCCGTTACAAGCTTGAATCGACACCATACACCGGAGAAGAGTATTTGTATGCCTTAGCCGAACATAAATATCAAGGCGATGTTGAACGTAGTGCCAGACATATTTTAAGCGATTATCGTAAAGGGCTTTTAGGTCAATTTCCTTTGGAGCTTCCGATTCAATGATCAATGATCAATTATCAATGATCAATTATCAATTATTAGTTGCTCACTGCTCACTGCTCACTGTTAACTGTTGATGCTCTTGCTTTCAATATCAACATTGTACCGGCTGTAAATAAGATGCCGAGGAATAGATTTTTTGGACTGATGCTTTTACCGCTTTCCTGTACTAGAATTCCTTCTAATATCAAGGAAGGTAATAATATCCCCGCAGGCAACATTAAACGGTAAAAGTTGATTTTTCTTCTTGCTAATGTTGTTAATAGTGCTAAGCACAATCCTAAAGGAATAAATGTGAGTCCGTAATAAAAAAATCTTTTTTCTTTAGGGAGTAAGTCCAGTAAATTTAAAGTGTGGATATTCGCGATGTTATCTACATAAATAATTAGTGAGGATTTAGAATAGGTAATAACTATTTGATGAGGTTTTAAATCGGTAAAAATATTGGGAACTTCTAATTTTACATCGGCAGCATTTGCGCCAGTAAGGGGAGTTCTGACTCTAAAAACTAAGTCAGTTCCTTCTTGTCCTAAGGTAAAATTACGAAGATAAGAATTGTTAGAAAGTGATACAATACGCGCTGGTCCGGTTTGTTCTATTTTATTAGTAGCAACAGTAGTACTAATAGTAAATTCAGAAGATTGACTTATACTTTGGCTTAAAGATGTAACGGGAGTTGCTGTTTGTAGCCAATGATTGGGACTTAAAAAGACTCCTTTTTCATTTTTAGGGAGGGTACCACGCCATAGTAAATCCGGCTGCTTTCCTGTTTTATCTTCATATGGGGCAACTCCAGTAAATTCATAGGAAGCCAGTAAAGAATTTTCTAGATTATCAAAATTATTGCTTTGGGAAAAGACTTGCTTTACTTCATTTTTGTCAAAGGCTTTATTCGCAATATTAAGCTCTGATATATAACCTTCCCAGCCCCTATCGATACTTCTTTCATTTCCTACAATTAATGGAAAATTAGGATTCCAACCACTTAAGTTTGTTGTAGCTTGCCAGGGGATTGAAATTAAAAATATCAGAATTATATAACCTGTAAAAAATAAGGTTATTTTTCCAATCGAAGTACTAGCTTTACTATTTTCTATTCTCTGCAATATTACTTTAAAGCTTTTGGAATTCCAGATATAAAAGCAAATAAGTCCTAAAAAACCACCAAAGCTATTATTAAAAATATCGGCGGGTGTTGGCGTTCTCGAAGGTACTAGAATTTGCAGTAATTCAACAGTTGATGATAATGCCGCGCTGGCTAAAATTACTGCTGCTACCTGTAAAATAAATTTCGTTCTTCGCAATAAACCCGTTAAGCCAAACCCTAAAGGTAAGAATAGCAATACATTATTTACTTGGTCATTAAAAAAGCTGTTGTTGTCAAAGCTATTAACTAATTCTCGCTTGGAAAGACTATCGGGTAATGAAAAATTAAAAGGATAAAGTGTTGCTATTAGTACCGCTAATATACCAAAGATAAATATAATGAAAAACAAGTTATGTTTCTCTGAAATGTGACGCTGTTTCATAAAAAATTTGCGATCGGTTTTTTCAGGCTTATTTTCGATAAATAAAGAGTTTTTGAATTGCCATACTGCGATACGACTTAAACTCTTTAATTCGTTTTGATTGTAACGTTTCTTTTTATTTTATTTCTTCACATAAAGTGACTATGGTTGAAGTTGTGTAAAGACTTGATGAAGTCTTTTAAATTATCTGTCTTAAGTAATATTTTGTACATTAGGGATAATTAACTAAATTATTACAAAGCAAAAGATTTGTCTCAAAAAGGAAGTGATTTATATGATTTATTTAAACTAATCTCTACAAATAAAAATAATCAATATAGGAATCCTACTTGAAAATTGAAAAAAAGTCAGTACCCTTTAATCTCCTAGAACCCTTTTGCCTCTTGCCTTTTGCCTCTTGCCTACCTACACAAATAAGTTCAAAAATCAAATCGGATTCCTATATTTTCTGCGGTGGCTTGTTGCTGCTGCATCGCTGCTGGTTTAGGATTAGCCTGGATATATCCTAAAGTATTTAATGCTCGACGTTGATCGGTATTAGCAAAGCCGGTACAGTAATATCGCTTTTCCCAAAAATGCCCAGTGCGGTTAAGCATTCGATTAAAACACATAGCAGTGTACCAATTCAGCCAATGCATAATTTTTGGTAAATCATCTGGCTGTTTTGGTTCTAACAGATAATGAACGTGATTGCTCATAATGCACAGAGCATAAAGTTTAAAATCATATGTTTGCTGTGCTTTTTTGATGGCATAAAGTAAAACTTCGCGACATTCTAACCGCGTGAGACGGAATTCGTGGTTGTTGCAACGGGTAGTTATCCGATAAGAAAAACCAGATTGAAAATTGCGACGAGGACGAGACATAGTAGATTTTACCTGGGAATGGTTTGCGGCGACAAGAGTTATAGTTGTCGGAATGCCGTTTAGAGTGTCATAAATGTAATGTATTGCTTTTAACCTTACCCAAAAACCCCATTTTTAGACATTTGACGGGCACCCAATATAATTTTTTTTTCCTAAAAAAATTATATTGGGAACCCTTGACGGTAGTAATGGTTTTCTGCACCCGTTTACCCCCTGCTTCGAGGATTATAATCAAGCACAGCCATGACCGAATTGAAACTACGTCTCCAAAGGGGAAATACCCAAAAAACGGTGATAGTGGATCAAGATATTTATATTGTTGGTAGGTTGCCGGAATGCAATCTATATCTACCTTTTGGAGGTGTTTCTCGCAGTCATGCGCGTTTTACTAAAAGGAATAATGGTTTGTGGATGGTCGAAGATTTGGGTAGCAAAAATGGCACAATATTAAACGAACAAGCCGTAACTTCGCCTACTGTAATTTCTCATGGGGATGTAATTTGGGTGGGAGATATTTCTCTGGTGGTGCTTTTGAGTCTTCCTCCTCAACCGGTTAAAACTCAGTACGCAAATTTTTCTGAAGGTAAAACAATACTTCGTAATGTTAAACAATTACAACAGCAATGGATAGATGCTGAAAGTAAAGATGGTACTTTCTACAGTAAAGATAAAACTATTGCTCGTCTTAAGGATTTGGTAGATATCGCCAAAAATCTTTCGGGGGCTACTTCTATTGAGGAAATATTTTCCCAAGTACAGCAGGTTGTATTTCGTTATCTTAATAGTATTGACCGTTTGGCGCTATTAATTGATGTCCAAAATTGCGGCAAATTGGCATTAATGAATGCTGCAAGTAGAAATGTAAATAATAAACAGCAATTAATGGCTGATGATAGCTGGATAAGTCGGAGCATATGTCAGCAAGTATTTGAAGAAAAAGTCGCTATTCAGTCAGCAGATACTCATCAAGACGAACGATTTGCTGAGGAACACAGTGTTTTTCTTAAGGGAATTCGTAGCGCCATGGCGGTACCTCTATGGGATGAAAATAAAATTGTGGGTGTGCTTTACGCCGATGCTAGTTTTTCTTCTTATCATTGGGTAAAAGAAGGTTCGGAAGACCTAAGTTTTTTTTCCACTTTAGGAAATTTAGTTGCTTCTAGCGTGCAACGTTGGTTGTTACTAGAAAAGCTCAAAAGTGAAGAAGTAATCCGGCAAAGATTGGAACGCTATCATTCCCCTGCGGTGGTACAACAATTGATCGCTTTGGGAGCTTTACCAAACGGACGTTTACCGCCAAAAGAAAGCGAAATTAGCATTTTATTTGCTGATGTTGTCGGGTTTACGGCGATGTCGGAACGATTTACTCCTGCGGAAATTGCGGAATTACTCAATAAATTATTTGAGGAAATGTTACAAGAAGTATTCGCTTGCGGCGGTACTTTGGATAAATATATCGGCGATTGTATTATGGCTTTTTTTGGCGCACCCGAACCCCAAGCAGACCATGCTGATAGGGCTGTCACGGCTGCCATGAGAATGTTGGCGCGTTTAGAAAATTTGAATTTCAACCATTTTTGGGAAGAGCCTTTACAATTAAGAATTGCTATCAACAGTGGTAAAGCTGTGGTGGGTGATGTAGGTAGTTCCCAAAGAGTCGAATATACAGCTCTAGGCGCAACAATTAATTTAGCCGCACGTATGGAAGGAGTTTGTAATCCCGGCGAATGCGTTGTTAGCGAGGAGACTTACAAAATGCTTTCTAAGCCACGCAGATTTCAACTAATGGGTAAATATCGTTTTAAGGGTATCAATCGCTTGGTTAAGGTTTACCAGAATCGTAAGCTGTATTGGGCTTAACAACAGCTACACAAAAATTCAACAATCTTATACTTTACTGAACAAAAACAAAGGTATTATCGGTTATGAGTTAAAGTTTATCGATTTATCAAGAGCCGGAATTGTCCAGTAATTAAGAGAAGTAGCAGATTCATTAAAATGAGTAGAGTAACTTATCAAACTTTAGTCCCGTCGGACCTTATTCACTTTTGTGAAGAGATGGGGAAGTTGTTTGGTAAAGTAGAGCGAAATCTTTATATTGCATTATCTAGGGGTGAAAAATTAAATCGGATTAAATCTTCATATCAA
>JBHJJJ010000248.1:0-5336 GCA_050042755.1 Rivularia sp. (in: cyanobacteria) | reverse complement strand
GTATTAATACAGTGAACATTGAACAGTCATCAGTAAACAGTTAGTATTTGAGAATTAGTAATTTTTTTCTCCCCATCTCCCTATCTCCCCATCTCCCCATCTCCTAATGGAGATGATGGTGTCCATATGCACCTGTTTCCGGTTGAAAGGGTAAAATATCCTCTGTTACTTGTAAACCAAGCTGTTCTAACATTTGACGTAACACCGAATCCGTCGATAAACGCAAATAATTTGGTGTAATTTCTAACTGTACGTGACGGTTACCCAGGTGATATGCAGCTTTAATTAAAGCTAGCTGATTTTGGGCTGTTACTGTTAAAACTGGTTCCGGTTTGGCGATAATTTCAATGGAAACGCCATTGGTTTCATCTTTTAGAATATCGCCATTTTGCAATACAGTTCCCCTGGATAAACGCAAACACACCATTTGTCCATCTGAAGCTGGGAAGCGATGCCTTGAACGAGTGCGCTCTTGTGCGGTTAATGAAAGTGTTAGATTAATCGCGGAATTGGGGTTTGGGGCTTGACGTTGAGTGAAAGTTAACACTATCGGTTAATTATCAACAATAATTATACTGAAGTTTAGCTTGAAGAATACAATACATCTTCTACTACTAATTTCTGAGAAATATTTATGTATTAATAAACTCCGAGCGAAACTTCTAACTCATAACTTTTAACTCTCTCTTCTACTTCCTACTTGCTGCTTTCAAATTAGTAGTAATAAACATGGCTACAAAATAAACTAATAATCCCGCAGCCATTCCGGGAAGTACTTCGTAAACAAGCCTTGATAATTCGGGTGTTGTTCTCCATATTAAGGCGGTTAATATTCCAACTACCATCATTACGATGGCGACGGTTTTATTGATAGGTTTTTGTAATACCCTTACTATAAATAAAGGTCCTAATGCTGAGGCTAAAGCTGACCAAGAAAAGAGGACCAACAACAATACACTTTGGCTACCGAATAAGGCAATTATAAAGACTATTGTCGTTACAGTTAAGGTACCCAACTTCACCAATTTATAAGAATGAGCAAATTGAGGAAAAATATCCTGGGTAAGGGCTGCCGAGCATGAAAGTATCTGTGAATCTGCGGTAGACATTGTTGCAGAAAATATTCCTGCCAGCATTAAGCCCACTAAGGCAGCGGGCAATAATTCTAAAGATAGCAAGGGTAATGCTAATTCTGGATCGCTGTTACTTAATAATTCGGGTAACAATACCCGTCCACATAAACCCACACCAAGAGCAGCGAATGAGGTGGTTAAGCCAGCAACTACTTTGATATTTCGAGCTTTGGCGACATTGTTCGCATTGTCAATTGCCATTGCACGCACCATAATGTGAGGTTGCCCGACTACACCAAATCCAGCTACCATCCAACCGATAAAGAAGGGTATAAAACCTAATGGTAAACTTGCTGGACTTAAGCTTACCAAAGCTGGTTCAATTTCGGCTAGTTGCGTCCAAAGTCCATTGAATCCACCACATTTTGTAATGGAAACGACTAAGAGCATCAGCAATGAAGCAATCATGATTATTGACTGTATTGTATCCGTCCAAATTGAGGCACGGATACCTCCAGAAAAACAGTAAATAACAACAATTACAGTTCCGATAATAATACCTAAACTGTAATCCCAATTAAAAACTGTACTGAGTGCTTTGCTTCCGGCTACAAGTTGTGCTGCAGCATAAGGACCTAGAAAAGCTATGGTAATTAAAGCTGAAATTATGGTAATCTGGCGCACACCGTTGGTATTTTGACCTAAGAAACCAGAAACTGTGTCTGTTTGGGTTTCTTCGGAAATTTCTCTTAATCTTTTGAAAAAAAGCCACCAAGCAATATAATCTCCTATAGCCCAACCAATAGTTAGCCAAATAGAAGAAATTCCTGCTTTATAAGCAAAACCAACTTGACCAATAAATAAGAAGCCGCTTTGCCCCGTAGACATAGCTGAAAGCGCTGTTAGCCAAGGATTTACATTTCTACCGGCTAACAGATAATCAGTAGTGTTATTTTGCTTTTGAGTTGCCGAATAGATCCCGACTACTGTAAACAAAAGCATAAAAGCAATGAAAGTAGTCGCAATCCAAATTTGATTTGTCATTATTTTGCTATTGAAATATTGATTTCTATTTTTTCTCGATTCGGTTTATCACTGAGAGTAAAGGGTATTCCTTCTTTATATTTAACTTTTCATATTTTCCTGAAATTTGGAATCATTATTTACACCAAAATATCTTTTATTTTCATGACAGTCTTAAGACTATTTTAATTTTGTATTCATATAAATAAAAACTTCTCGGCACTCTAGAAGCAGATTATACAAAATTGAGATTAAAAATAAATATAAAATGAGAAAACATAACTTCTCAACACAATACAAAATGGGTAATTAGTCAATAATTTTCAGCAAATATAGATATTCTTAATGTTACTTATATAACATATGTTAAATTCAACCAAATATAATCAGTTTTGTATATCAAAGTAAATCTTAGCCAAACGTAAAAAATATTACTATAATATATGAACTATTGCTAAATATACATAAATATATAATAAGAAATACTTCAAAACTGCTTAAGAATACTGTTATACAATCGGGGCTGTTTAATGTATGAAGCATTGCGATAGTTCAGAATCAACCAATTTTATATTTTATATTCTAGTTGTAAGCTAAATAGTCAACTGCGGTCATAAAAGTTACTAATTTTAAATCTGTGTAAAGTTTAGATACAAAACCTAAAAGTATTTTTTTATTTTGTATTTTTGATTCCGTCACGCAGTACCAGCTTAAACTATGGAAATTTTCGATAATCGTCAATGTAAAATCCTCATCCTCCCGTATTTTTCCGTGGGATTAATTAAAAATAGATTGACGGGCACCCATAATAATTTTTTATTCTAAAAATTATTATGGGAACCCTTGACTTTGGTTTTTCTAAGAGTAATTTTCGGAGACAGAAAAAATGGGCTTGCAACCACCAATACCTAACAACGAACTAGCAAGATTAGCAGCACTTCGCCAATATCAAATACTGGATACTCCCCCAGAGAAAGTATTTGATGATTTTACCTTTTTAGCGGCACAAATTTGTCATACCCCTATTGCCTTGATTAGTTTAGTAGATGGCGATCGCCAATGGTTTAAATCGAAGATTGGTGTAGATGTAGATTGTACTAGTAGAGATGTAGCCTTCTGCGCTCATGCGATTATGCAGGAGGAACCTTTTATTGTCCCCAATGCTTTGAAAGACTCAAGGTTTGCAGATAACCCTTTAGTTACTCACTCACCCAATATTCGTTTTTATGCTGGGGCACCTTTAATTACGCCAGAAGGATTTTGTATCGGGACCTTATGTGTAATTGATACAATACCACGAGATTTAAGTTTAGAACAACAAGAAGCATTAAAAACATTAAGCACTCAGGCGATCGCGCAGTTGGAAATGCGACGTAACGTCATCACCATATCGCGCAGCATCATGTTGCGACAGGAAAAAGAAGCCGAAATTCGCCGTAATCTTGAATTTATCGAAGTTATTTATCGACAAGGATTAGATAAAGCACAAAGAGGAGATTACGAAGCAGCAGTAGGAGATTTTAACCAGTTTTTACAACTCCAGCCCAATGGAATTAAAGCCCATTATCAAAGAGGATTAGCCCTTCACAAGCTTGGAGACTATCAAGGTGCAATTGCAGATTTAAATCTATACTTGCAATATAACCCCAATGATGCTGAAGCTAGATACAGTCGAGGACTTATTCGTTCTGAACTTGGAGATTATAATGGAGCAACCGCCGATTATACACAAGCTCTAAGCATTAATCCTGACTATATTAATGACTATAGTCCGGAATTGATTCTTCCTAAAATTGAAGATAATTATGCAGAAATAACTCTAGATTCTATTGAAGATAAATCAATCAAATCCGACTATACCGTTACTGTTGATTCTAATATTATCAGTTCCGAACTTAGCAACGAATACCATCGAGTAGTGTCTAAACCTACGGAAATTTTACCATCTAAACCTCAAGATCCAGAAGTTTATATTAATCGGGGTAATGATTATTATCAAAATGAAGATTACAGTAAAGCTGTAGAAAGTTATACTTTAGCTTTGCAATTTAATGGTAACAATGCCGAAATCTATCTAAATCGTGGTGATGCTAATTATAAGTTGAAGAATTATAGCCAAGCAATCGATGATTATAACCTAGCTTTGCAGTTTAACCCCAAAAATGACAAAGCTTACATCAATCGGGGTAATACTTATTCCCATCTCAAAGATTATGGTAAAGCAATCGAAGATTATACCCAGGCTTTGCGACTAAATCCTAAGAATGACAAAGCTTATATCAATCGAGGTAATGCTCGTTCTAAGCTTAAAGATTATACCGGCGCTATGGATGATTATAAAAAGGTATGGGCTCCGAAGGTATAAGGGATGGGGAGATGGGGAGATGGGGAGCAGGGGGAGAAAATAGCGGTGGATTAACTATTAACTCCTAACTACTCACTACTCACTCCTCACACCTAACTACTCTTCGTTTGTCTTTTTTTGTATATAGGAGATATGCTTAGAAATCGGAAGGGCTAGTACTTCGCTAATTGACAAAAAAGATTTATGAGTTTGATTTTAACTAACGATGACGGTATAGATGCTCCCGGTATTCAAGCACTGCTCAAAGCGGTAGAAAAATCGGCAATTTCATCTCAAGTTATTATCGCCGCTCCTCAAGAACAGTTCTCCGGTTGTGGACACCAAGTTACCACGGCTACTCCCCTAACCCTACAGCGTCGCTCCGATACCGCATATGCGATCGCTGGAACTCCAGCAGATTGTGTTCGTTTATCCATTACACATATTTGTCACGAAATCAAAAGGGTATTATCCGGAATTAACGCCGGAGGTAATATGGGAGTTGATTCTTACATCAGCGGTACCGTCGCAGCAGTCAGAGAAGCAGCAATGCACGGTATTAAAGCAATCGCGATTTCTCAATACAAGAGAAAAGGCTGGGAATTTAACTGGGATAATTCAGTAAAATGGACAGTTAAACTTCTAGGGGATCTATTAAATCGTCCATTACCACCAGGAAATTTCTGGAATATTAATTTACCACATCTCTCACCAGAAGAAGCAGAACCAGAAATTGTGTTTTGTAGCCCTTGCACTAAACCTTTACCAATTAATTATCGTACCGAAGGCGATAAATTTTATTATGTAGGCGAATACGCCAAACGAGAAAGAACCCCCGGTAGCGATGTAGATATGTGTTTATCAGGAAAAATCGCCGTTACTCAACTAACAATAAA
>JBHJJJ010000247.1:0-7496 GCA_050042755.1 Rivularia sp. (in: cyanobacteria) | reverse complement strand
TTTATTGGATGAAGGCATCCGTAGAATTTATTACTGTTATATATAATACTTTCTAGCGATGGGAAATCTAGAGCAAGACATGGATGATTTGAGAAAACGTATTGCAGCATTACCTCCAGAAAAGAGAGCGCTATTTGAGCGTCAACTCCGAGAAAAGGGGTTGCTGCTTGATAGAGCAACTATCTGCAAACGTCAGAATCTCGATGAATTACCCTTGTCTTTTGCTCAAGAAAGATTATGGTTTCTGCATCAGTTAGAACCGGATAATACTGCTTATAATATTGCTATTGCTTGGCGTTTTACTGGTAATTTAGATATTGAATTACTGGAAAGTTGTCTTAATACTATTTTCCAGCGTCATGAGATTTTGCGGACTAGTTTTATCTCTGTGAATGGACAACCAAGTCAAGTTATTACCCCTGAGTTATCGCTAAAATTACCTATTATTGACTTACGTTTTATTGCAGATATAAATCGTCAAATAGAAGTAGAGAAATTAACCAAACAAGAAGCTCGATTTCCCTTCAATTTAAATGATGCTCCCCTGTTGCGAGTTAAATTAATTAAAATTGCTGATAACGAAAATATTTTACTTTTAACATTACATCATATAATTGCTGACGGTTGGTCGCGGGGTGTAATTTTAAGAGAATTAACAGCACTATATAAAGGTTCAACCTTACCAGAATTAGCGATTCAATATGTTGATTTTGCGGTTTATCAACAGCAATGGTTACAAGGTGAAGAACTGACAGCACAAATCAATTATTGGAAGCAGCAATTAAAAAATTTATCGGTATTAGAATTACCTACCGATAATCCCCGTAAGCCAGTACAAACATTTAGTAGTGCTACTGAATCTGTTTTAATTTCAAAAGAAATATTAAACAGTTTAAAAAACTTGAGTAGAAAGCAAAGCGTGACGTTATTTATGTCAGCTTTAGCAGCTTTTAAAGTATTGCTACATCGCTATACTTATCAAGATGATATCGCTATTGGTTCGCCAATTGCTAATCGTAATTGGCAAGAATTAGAACCTTTAATTGGTTTTTTTGTCAATACTTTGGTATTACGAACTGATGTTTCAGGAAATCCTACTTTTATTGAATTATTGCAACGAGTAAAAAATGTTGCAGCGGGAGCTTTTAAACATCAAGATTTACCTTTTGCAAAGTTAGTAGAAGAAATACAACCCGAGCGTAGCTTGAGTCATAATCCTTTATTTGGGGTAATGTTTCAGGTACAGAATGAAGCTTATCAGTTACAAAATGCAGTCAATCCAGAATTAGCTATACCGGGTTTAAGTTTAGAGCAGATGTGGAGCGATTCCGGTTCGACAAAGTTTGATATGACTTGGCATTTAGTAGAACGAAATGAAGGTTTATTGGCTGTAGTTGAATACAGTACGGATTTATTTAATCGAGATACCATTGCTCGGATGTTAGGACATTTTCAGGTTTTATTAAAAGGTATTATTGATAATCCCCAGCAGCGTTTATCAGAATTACCAATTTTAACAGAAAATGAACAGAAGCAGCTTTTGGTAGATTGGAACAATACATATACAGAATATCCGCTAGAACAAGGAATTCATCAATTATTTGAAAAGCAAGCTGAGAAAACACCGGATAATATTGCAGTTGAATTTATATCGGAAAAACTTACTTATCAAGAATTAAATAATCAAGCAAATCAACTTGCACATTATTTAAGAAATCAAGGTGTAAAACCAGATATGCTGGTGGGGATTTGTGTAGAGAGAAGTCCACTAATGTTAATTGGATTATTGGGTATTCTCAAAGCCGGTGGCGCTTACGCTCCTATTGATGCAAAATTACCAAGTAGTCGCATTGCTTTTATGCTTGGGGATTCTCAAGTTTCTATTTTAATAACTCAAGAAAAAGTATTATCCCAATTACCCGCACATTCAGCACAAACCATTTGTTTGGATAAGGAATGGGAAACTATTTCAAATATATCTCAATTACCTATAAATAATCTTCCAAATCAAACTGTTCCAGAAAATTTAGCTTACGTAATTTATACTTCTGGTTCAACGGGTAATCCCAAAGGAACATTATTAACCCATCGAGGTTTAACAAATTATTTAAGTTGGGCAACACAAGCTTACAATGTAGCTCAAGGTAATGGTTCACCAGTACAATCTTCTATTAGTTTCGACGCAACAATTACTAGTATTTATACTCCTTTAATCGTAGGAAAAACAGTTACCTTAATACCGGAAGAACAAGAAATTGAAGCTTTAAGTTCTTTATTGAATTCTAAATTAAATACTAAATCAAATTCTGATAGTGATTTTAGTTTGGTGAAATTAACACCCGCTCATTTGAAAGTATTAAGTCAGTTAAATAATAATAATGTAGAGACGTTATACATAACGTCTCCTAATGTAACATCTGCCCATGAAAAGTCTCCCAAAAATCCAACCAAAGCCTTCATTATTGGTGGAGAAGCTCTGTTAGAAAATCACCTGGAATTTTGGCGGGATAATTATCCTAATACAAGATTAATTAATGAATACGGTCCCACCGAAACCGTTGTCGGTTGCTGTATTTATGATGCTTCAAATAAATCTACAACTAAAAATGCAGTTCCCATTGGTAGTGCGATCGCCAATGTGCAGCTTTACGTATTAGATAAATATTTGCAACCCGTTCCTATTGGTATTCCCGGGGAATTATACATAGGTGGAGTGGGTGTAGCACGGGGTTATTTAAATAAACCAGAATTAACAGCAGAAAAATTTATTCCCAACCCTATTTACAAGTCAAAAGTCAAAGGTCAAAAGTCAAAAGAAGGACAATTACCAATTACCCATTACCAATTACCTATTACCATATTATACATATCAGGTGATAAGGTACGTTAGCTACCCGACGGCAATTTAGAATATTTAGGACGTTTAGATAATCAGGTAAAAATTCGGGGTTTCCGCATTGAGTTGGAAGAAATTGAAGCTGTTTTAAATCAACATCCACAGGTTAAAGAAGCTTGTGTAATTCCTCATACTGATGATTCTGGTAATCAGCGATTGGTTGCTTATATTGTTTCTTCTCATCCCATAATTAACAACCAAATTCGCCAATTTTTACAGCAAAGACTTCCCGATTATATGGTTCCATCATTTTTTGTGGAATTGGAAAGTTTACCTTTAACGAGTAATGGTAAAGTTAACCGCAAAGCTTTACCGATACCAGATTTATCTCAACGAAAGAATATAGATAATACTCCACCAACTACCGAAAAGGAAGTTATCTTAACTCAAATATGGTCTGAGGTTTTAGGGGTAAATGTGGGAATTCACGATAACTTTTTTGAGATGGGGGGAGATTCGATTCTCAGTATCCAGATTATTGCTAGAGCTAATCAAGCTGGGTTGAGTTTAACTCCAAAAGAATTGTTTCAATATCAAACCATTTCCGAACTAGCTACCGTTGCGGGTATAAAACCTCAAATTCAAGCTGAGCAAGGTATTCTTACGGGTGAAGTACCGTTAACATCGATTCAACATTGGTTTTTTGAGCAAATATCGCAAGTTAATCATTATAATCAATCGGTTTTATTGGAAGTTGTACCGAATTTGAAACCTGAATTATTAGAACAAGTTTGGCAAAAGTTACTCATACATCACGATGGTTTGCGTTTGCGCTATGTAAAAAATGATTCACAGTGGCAACAATTTTACGAAAACCCTAGCGATAGAGTTTCTTTCATAACTATCGATTTATCAGAATTAACAGAAAACGAGCAAAATATTACAGTTACACAAATTAGTTCTCAATTACAAACTAGTTTGAATTTATCAGAATCATTATTAAAATGCGTACTATTTCAGCTTGGTGAATCTAAAAATCATCGTCTTTTAATAATTATGCACCATCTTGTAATTGATAGCGTATCTTGGCGTATATTATTAACAGATTTAGCAACAGCTTATAAACAAATTGAAGTTGGCAAAGATATAGAATTACCACCAAAAACAACTTCATTCAAAAATTGGTCAAATCAATTAATTAACTACGCTCAATCGCAAACAGTCTTAGATGAATTAAATTATTGGTTACCAAGTTCGACTTATGAAATTGTTTCCTTACCCGTAGATTATTTATCTGACGGAACTCAAAATACAGTTGCTTCTACTGCTGAAATAAATTCAATATTAGATGCAGAACAAACAAACGCTTTATTAGAAGAAGTTCCCAAAGCTTACAAAACTCAAATTAACGATATTTTACTAACAGCATTATTACAAACTTTCAATAACTGGACAAATATTCCAACCTTGCTTTTAGATTTAGAAGCACATGGAAGAGAAGATATATTTTCAGATGTAGATTTATCTCGTACAGTTGGTTGGTTTACAACTATATTTCCAGTACTATTAAAATTAGACGATAATCGTAACTTAGAAGTAAATATTAAATCAGTAAAAGAACAACTGCGACAAATACCCAATCGCGGATTCAATTATGGTTTACTACGCTATCTTACCAAAGACGAAAATATAAGAACCCGTTTAGAAAATCAGCCCCAAGCTCAGATAAAATTTAACTATCTAGGAAAACTTGATTTAAGTACAGATTCCTTAATTTTAGGACTAGCAAAAGAATACACAGGAGATAATCGCAGCCCTCAAGGAAATCGTCAATATTTAATAGAAATAAACTCATGGATTTCCGAAAATAAACTACAACTAACCTGGAATTATAGCCGTAATATTCATAATCAAACAACTATTGAAAATCTAGCACAAACATATATTAGCAATCTACAAAAATTAATTGAACACTGCAAATCTACCGAATCAAAAGGTCATACACCCTCAGATTTTAAAGCAGCTAATCTCAGTCAACAACAACTCGATAAATTCATGTCTAAAATGAGAAAAAAGAAATAATCAGTGAACAGTTATCAATTAACAATTAATAATTAACATATCCAATTACCAATTACCAATTACCCATTACCAATTACCAATTAAAAATGGATAATATAACAGACTTATACGAACTTTCCCCAATGCAACAGGGGATGCTATTTCATTCCCTATACTCCCCTGAATCCGGGGTTTATTTTGAACAACGTAGCTGTAAACTAAAAGGAAATCTCAATATTTCAGCTTTCAAAATTGCATGGCAAAAAGTCATAGAGCGTCATACAATTTTACGCACGGCTTTTTATTGGGAAGAAGCAGAAAAACCTCTCCAAGTTGTTTACAATCAAGTTGATTTACCTATGCTTGAAGAAAATTGGCAAGGTTTAACTATAAATCAACAACATGATAAATTAGAAGAATTTTTACAAGCAGATAGACAGCAAGGATTTGATTTAAATCAACCTCCTTTAATGCGTTGTGCTTTATTACAAATACAAGCATCGGAATATTATTTTGTTTGGAGTCACCATCACTTATTAATGGATGGTTGGTGTAACGGAATATTATTAAAAGAAGTTTTTAGTTTTTATCAAGCAGCTTGTCAAAATAAATCTTTATTTTTACCTACTCCTCGTCCTTATCGAGATTATATCGAATGGATACAGCAACAAGATATCGCAGCAGCAGAAACATTTTGGCAAGATAAACTCAAAGATTTTACAGCACCAACTCCGTTAATAAAAAAGGCAAGAGGCAATAGGCAAGAGGCAATAGGGACAACGGTTAGTATTAACAGCGAACAACAAATAAAATTATCTGTTGATTTAACTGCTAAACTTCAGAATTTAGCACAACAAAACCGCTTAACTTTAAATACTATTACTCAAGGAATTTGGGCAATTCTCCTCAGTCGCTATAGTGGAGAAAATAATATTGTATTTGGAGCCACAGTATCAGGTCGTCCGGCTAATTTACCTGGTGTAGAATCAATTATAGGTTTATTTATCAATACATTACCTGTACGAGTAAATCTATCTACTGACGATGAATTATTACCTTGGTTGCAGCAATTACAAACTCAGCAAATCGAACAAGAATCTTTTTCTTATAGTTCGCTGATTGATATTCAACAGTGGAGTGATGTACCCCCTGGAGTCGGATTATTTGAAAGTTTAGTTATTTTTGAAAACTATCCGGTTTCCATCGATACCGTTTTACAAGGTTGGAGTAATGATTTACAAATTAGTGAAACAAAGGGTTTTGAACGTACAAATTATCCGCTCTCACTAACAGTAATTCCCAGTGCAGAACTGTCATTACGAATTAACTATGATAGCAACCGTTTTGACTCGGCAACTATCAGCAGGATGTTAGGTCATTTAGAAACGTTATTGCAAGGTATTGTCACAAAACTACAACAAAAAGTTTGTGAATTACCTTTGTTAACCACAGCAGAAGAACAGCAATTATTGGTTGAATGGAACGATACGAGTTGTGATTTTTCAAACCTTTGTATTCATCAATTATTTGAAGCGCAAGCGGAGCAAACACCAGATAAAATAGCAATTGTTTTTGAATCGCAACAGTTTACATATAAAGAGTTAAACGAAAAAGCAAATCAACTTGCTCATTATTTAAAATCCATTGGTGTAGAAGCAGAAACACGGGTAGGGATTTGTTTAGAACGTTCTGAGAAAATGCTCGTGGGGTTATTAGGTATTTTGAAAGCGGGTGGGACTTATATTCCTTTAGATCCAGCTTTTCCAGAAGAACGTTTGAGGTTTATGGTTGAAGATTCGGGGGTGGATTTTTTAATTACAGATTCAAAAACCTCACCCCTAACCCCTCTCCTTATTAAGGAGAGGGGAAAAGAATCTACAACCCTTCTTCTTGATGAGGAGATGGGAAAAGAATCTACAACCCCTCTCCTTGACAAGGAGAGGGGAGATAAAGCACAGCTTTATCGGGGTGAGGTTATTAATCTTGATAATGACTGGGAATTAATTACACAACAACCCATTCATAACCTCCCTCCTCAAGGGGGGCTGGGGGGATTAGCCTATATTATCTACACTTCCGGTTCCACAGGAAAACCCAAAGGTGTGCAAATTTTGCACGGAGCGTTGGTTAACTGTCTCGAATCAATGCAGCAAAAACCAGGAATTACATCAAATGATACTTTACTATCAGTAACAACACTATCTTTTGATATTGCTGGATTAGAATTATATTTGCCTTTAATTACAGGTGCGCGTTTAATTATTGTTAGTAGAGAAATTGCCACTGATGGAATTAGATTAGCGCAAAGTCTCGAACAAAATCAAGCAACAATAATGCAAGCTACTCCTGCTACTTGGAGGTTATTGTTAACAGCAGAATGGAAAGGAAATCAATATTTAAAAGTCCTTTGTGGTGGAGAAGCTTTAGATATAAATGTTGCTAAAGAATTATTGAAACGTAGTAAAGAAGTATGGAATTTATATGGTCCTACGGAAGCTACTATTTGGTCGTCTGTAGCCAAATGTAGAGACGTTATACATAACGTCTCCAGAATACATCAGGAAGACGTAATATATTACGTCTCTACAAAAACTGTTCC
>JBHJJJ010000246.1:0-2801 GCA_050042755.1 Rivularia sp. (in: cyanobacteria) | reverse complement strand
GCCCATTCCATCCGAGTTAAAAATGTTTCTACAGTTTCGCTTTTATCAGCGATTGTAAATCCTCCTTGATGGGAATCAATTTCAGGTATGAGACGGACTGATGCTTTGATTTTACTACTTTGCACCATTAAGTTAAGTTGGGGATAATTTTGCATTAATTGCTTGAGTAACCCCAATCCATGCTCTATTTCGGCTGTTTTTCCCGATTCCTGGGGAATAGATAAATCGGCGATCGCTAAATCGAGAGAATGCTCGCCAACAACTCTTTGAGCTTCTTGCGCCGTTCGAGCTGAGAATATTTGGGCATCCTCAAAGTGCTCGCTTACCAAACTAATGGTTCCATTTAACAGTAAGCGATGATCGTCAACAATGAGAATTTTTGGTTGTTGAATATTCATATTGAGTCAAAGAAATTACGAACATGATTACTGGGAAAGTATATTGCTGGGATTCCGAAACTTTCACACTGCTAAAAAGAGCAAGAACAAGCTATATTTGTATTTTCACTGAAATATCATAAAAATCTATAGGATAACAAAAAGCTTTTGACGGGGACCCTGCCAAGTTGATTTAATGAAATACTTGCTAAAATCTATTTGGAAACGGTTATATTATTCTGCTTTTCGGTCTTCAATAATACAGTCAAAACCTCACCCTGACAAGAATCGGACATCCCTCTCCGATACTTTGGAGAGGGAACGAGAGTGAGATAGAATTTGTATTGCTCAAGCGTAAAATTTGCTCTAATCCAATTTTCTAAGAAACATTCTTTTCACAAAAATTCACCACTGTTTGAGCAATCACTTCATTGCCATCAATTGCAATTGGTTTTTGAATACGCGGTGGTTTTATGGGTTGTTTGAGAAATTCCCAAGAACTTTCAAATAATTCGGAGGGAGTCAAAATTTGATGATAATTATAATCGGATATTCCTTCTATCAGAAAAGCTGCTTCAGCAAAGTTATCTCTAGTAACTGAAACAATCGGCACTCCTAACTTTGTTGCTTCCGCAAAAGTACCGAAGCCCGGTTTGGAAACTACTCGTCCGCAAATTGGCATAAAATCCACGGGACGGGTTTTGACATCTTTGATTTTTATTAAATTTGGTAAATCTGGAGCGGATTTATCGAAGGTGATAAATTGCCAATCTGGAAAGTTTCGCAAGTTGTCGTAAGGTATTTGTTGTAAACCCAAACCACCAAAGGTTAGCAATACCGTTTTTTCAGGAGGAGTAGTTATTCCCCACTTTGATTTTACTTCCTCTGGATCCATAAAAGGATAACCACCAGTTAAACCGATATCGGTGATATTATTAAATGCCTTCATGGGTTCGTAGAAGGGAAGTCGAAAAAGGCGATCGCACTTTCCATAACATTCACTAATCCAATCCGCTACGTCAACAAAATCACCACCCCAATCTCGGTAAATAAAATCCCATCCAAAGTTACTTATCATCCAACAAGGAACATTAGCAGCTTTAGCAATTTCTGTAGCTAGGAAGGGAATATCTGCCAAAATTAAATTGACGCGATTTTGCTGAATAAAATCAACTTCCGAAGCAATTATAGAACGATGATTTTTCTTAATTTCTAATAATTTTTCTAAAGTAGCTTGCTTATCCATTTTCAAGCTATCAGCTTGCACCACCCCTAAATCGTAAGCACGGGGACGATGAATGAAATCACCTTGGATATAACATTCCAACAACCAACGAGGTGCAGTTGTCACCATAATTAACAAGACTTCGGGACATAACTTTTGAATAGTCGCCGCAACAGCAGCCGTACGAGTTGCATGTCCGAAACCGTGATTAGTTATTGCAATATATAAAATAGGACGTTGCATTTTGGATTTTAGATTTTAGATTTTAGATTAATAATTAATAGTTAGGAGTTATCAATGATCAATGATCAATGATCAATGATCAATTATTAGTTGTTGACTGTTGACTGTTCACTGTTCACAAAACCCTTCAATTTCCTCAACCAATTGGTCCATTTCCGATTCTAAGGTAAAGTAATGAACGCAAGCACGAACGCAATCTGGATCCGCAATTGTGCGGGTAAGCATCCCTTGTGATTCCAAAAATGTTACTAGTTCTAAACTTGTTTTAGATTGGTTATTATTGTCCAGTTGAAAAGAAACCAAACCCGATTCGGGGGGAGAATCTCGCAAGCATTTAATACCTGATACTGCCATTAATTTTTGCCAAAGGTACTCGCTGTTATGACAAATTTGTTCGTAACGTTTCTCAGATGTTCCCCATTGTTGGTGAAGGGCGATCGCCTCAGTTAAACCAACATAAAAGGGATAGGCAGAAGTAGCGATTTCATATCTTTCCCCACTTTCTTGCCATTTTACAGGTTTAGCTTGACCATCTACTACGACGCTACGCCAACCGACAAAGGTAGGATAAAGACTTTCTCGTGCTTGGGGACGTACGTACAAACCTCCCACACCGGGAGGCCCACACAACCATTTATGACCAGTAAAGGCGTAAAAATCCGCTCCTAATTCGGTGAGATTTAATGGTAATAATCCTACAGATTGTGCCGCGTCTACCATTAATTTTGTATTATTGCTTCTGCAGACTTCTACTATTTTCTCTAGGGGTAAAACTTGTCCCGTGTTCCAAAGTACGTGACTTAAGGCTACCATGCGGGTATGGGGACGTAAATGTTGAGCAATTATTGCTACTGGATCGCCAGTATTTAAAGTTGCCATGATCGGGCAGGTAGTAACTTCCACGGAAAATCTGCGTGCTATTTCCTGGGCGGTAGCAATAATTCCTGGATGTTCGC
>JBHJJJ010000245.1:0-22693 GCA_050042755.1 Rivularia sp. (in: cyanobacteria) | reverse complement strand
ATGATTGTAGAAGTTCAAGTTGCCGTACCTTATCCCGAACAAGTAAGCTCCCAAGAGGTTTTAGACGTATTGCCTTTTGGTCGCAAAAGTCTTACCGTCAAATCTGGGGGGATGATGGTTGAAGGAAAAGCTATTGAAATTTTGCAGGATAAAAATGACGAAATGTTGATTGCTGTAGCTGCGGTTACGGTTTTGATTGACAATGATTAATTAATGGTTGACAGCGTAAAATCCAAAATTTAAAAGTTCATAGTAGACTTACGGTGAGTTATGCAACCGCAGTTACAAAATTGGGATAATTTCTGCAAATATCATGTCAATTGTGACTGGTACGGAGTTTGGACAAAATATTTACCAGATAGACAAGTAATTGATAGTTTTCAGTGCATCAGAAGTTTTCACCTCAATCAAGAAGGTAATGAAATTAATCACCAAAATCACTATATTTATGCTGACGGTAAAAAAGAAACTAAAACTTTTGCCCCATACAAGAAACCAGAAGCCAGAGCTTTATTTTTAGATAATAGCTTTTCTTGGGGTTCAATCATCTTTGTAGAAGAATCCCGTTTTGGTTTTGAAACGGGTTTTAGATATGAAGATAAACGCCTCAGTACGGTGGTAATTTACAATGAAAGCGGTCATTTACAAGAAATTATGGTGATTTCGGAAGTTTTAAAAGGTTCGCAAGAAGAATCTAATCTGATTTCACCGCAGCAAATTAGCGGCACATGGTTCGGAAAGGCTAAAACAATTAATTCCAATTGGATAGTATCTTCGCAAGTTTTGACTACTTACGATCTGCTCCAAAATGATACTGATGATTATTTAAAATTGTATTTTCCTGAAGGTGTTTATGTTAACTGTCCGATCTCAATTGAAGCTGAAAAAGATTTTTCGATGGCGGTAGATTGGCCGATCAACCCTAATTTATTACTATCGGGTATTCGTAATTATGACGCATCAGGTTTTACAGGTTTTACTAGAGCCGAATTAGTTCCCACTTAACTATTTATTAAATCAACTTTATCTAGGGTACCCGTCAAGTTTTGACAATTACATAAATACCCTTAACCTCTTACCTTTTACCTCAAGTCTACGTTATGTCACCAGAAGAAATTGAAGATATTGTTAACTCCTACTTAGCAAATATATCAGCAATGAATGCTGAAGGTTGGGTAGAAAATTTTGCGAAAGATGCTTTAAGTTACGATCCTGTAGGGGAGCCACCTACTTTGATTCATGAAGGATTTCAGGAATTTATCGGACAGTTAAAAGCTGTATTTACAAAACTCGAAGCCACAAAAGAACATATTTTTATTGCCGGAAATGAGGCTGCTTTAAAATGGACGATGCAAGGAGTGAGCAAGACACAGAAGGTTGTAAATTTTGAAGGTATTACAATCTTTGAGATTAATGATGGTGGTAAAATTCAAACTACTCGTGCTTACTGGGATCCAAAAACGATAATAGCCCAATTACGTTCTTAGCGTCCCCGTTGTAAGTCATAAATTACCTTTTCTAAATACCAGCGTTCGGATTTTCCCGGATGCTGGCGTTTTGCTAAACGAATCAGTCTTTCTGCCACATCCCGGTGTACAAGAGTTAATAATTTATGGCGGAGTGCTTTACATCCTCTATCTGATGAATGAGAGCGATGGCTATTTCCAAGACGATCGCGGTTTTTATTTATTAATAACGTTAGAATAATTGCAATTATAATGAATATTAATGCAACTAACATAGAATCACCACTGACGAGCAACTAGCAAGATATAAATTTAGAATTCCCAAAAATCTGAGTTATTCTATCAGTCGATACAATATTGCGGTTCTACGCTAAAATATAAGTATTAGATTAGGGTAAATCTCTGGCAGTAAGTCCGATAAAACGGTAAATATTCACTGCTTAGAGTGGCTATGTCTCAACATAATAGCGAAGCACTGCGAATTGAGGAACTCTACAAATTAAAGCCAGTACACTTTGCTGACTTAGTTAGAGCCGCACAGTTAGTTTTTGATCCAGGTAAAGGAGTTACTGGGGTTGAACCAGAAATTGATTGGAAAGACTTTGGTATTCCCGATAATATTGCCGAAAATCTTCAATTACTCGGTGAAGAGTTTCAATATTCATCTCCTCATGCACCTGTAGACGAAATTTGGAAAAAGTTAACTCCCGAAACTCGCGTCTGGTTTATTGAGAATAAGGAAAAATTATGGTTGATTGAGGAAGCTTTCCCGGCTTTGGATGAAGATTAAAGCTATGGGGAGAGAAAGTTGTGATTTAGGAGTTATGCGTTAAGAATTATAAATTCAATATTAATGAATTATAGCCGATCGCTGTTTACTGGCGATCGGAAAAACAAAAAGCGCTTGGGAGTGTTGCCGTGTTTCCACCCCAGGCGCTCTTTGCTTATCACTTGCTCCTCACACACAAATATACATTAGCATTACTATGCCTCTATGCACAAGTATGTAGGTGACAGTTTGAAAATTGAACCCTGACAATTATCAATAGTCGCAAGGTATGCTTGAAGCGCGCGTAGGCAAAATCAATAACTAAGCACTAACAACTAATCTCGAATAAATTAAAAAAGCAAAAAGCGCTCGGGAGTGTTGCCGTGTTTCCACCCCAAGCGCTTTTCACTTTGCTCCTCACACACACAACTATAGATTAGCACTAGTTTTATGAAATGAAAAGCATCTTAGACAACATTTTTTAAAATTAACTAATTTTTGTGGTACAATACTAGTGCAAAAAATGCCTATTGCCGGTAAATACCATTGTTAAGCCCAGTTCGTTAGCAGCCTTGATTGAATCTTGGTCTCGCAGGCTTCCCCCCGGTTGAATAATTCCAGTAATTCCCGCTTCCGCAGCGGTTCTAACTGAATCATCGAAAGGAAAGAATCCATCGCTAGCAAGAAAACCGCCTTTGGCTTTTTCCACCGCTTGAGAGAGAGCGATTTTTACAGCACCGACTCGGTTCATTTGTCCCGCACCTACTCCCAAAGTTGTGCGTGAGCCACTAATAACAATGGCATTTGATTTAACGTGTTTGCAAACTTTCCAGGCAAATAACAACTCTTCTATTTCTTTTTGGTTGGGTTTTTTATCGGTAACTATCTGCAATTGACTGGTATCGGCTAAAAAATCATCGGCTGCTTGCATGAGAAAACCACCTGCGATGACTTTGATAGTTTCTTTAGCTCCACTTTGTAAATCTGGCAGTATTAATACTCGCAGTTTGGATTTAGCGGCGATAATTTCCTTTGCATCATCTTCACAGCCCGGTGCAACCACGCATTCTAAAAATGTTTTAGTTAACTCAGTAGCGGTAGCAGCGTCGATTGGTTGATTTAAAGCGACAATTCCCCCAAAAGCGGAAATTGAGTCGGCATTAAAGGCTTTTTGATAAGCTTCTACCAAAGTATTTCCCAAAGCGACACCGCAGGGATTGGTATGTTTGAGGACTGCGGCAGCGGGGGTGTCAGTAAATTCTGTGATGATGCGTCTGGCGGCTTCTAAATCGACTAAGTTGTTGTAGCTCAGTTCCTTTCCTTGTAACTTAGTTGCAGCAGCCCATCCGGTGGCAGTATTTCCCGTTTGATACCAAGCAGCACTTTGATGGGGATTTTCGCCGTAACGTAAAGATTGTAATTGTTTTCCAGAAAGGCTGAATAGTTGAGGAGCTTCTTTATGAGAAGAAATTAGAGTGCTTAAATAACATGAAATAGCTTGGTCGTATTCAGAAGTGTGCAAAAATCCTTTTAGAGCAGCCTGTTGACGAAATTCTAAAGACGCTTCACCGTGATTTTGACGCAACTGCTGTAAATATTCTCCATACTGTGCCGGGTCGCATAATACTGTAAGATGAGCAAAGTTTTTTGCTGATGCTCTTAACATTGCCGGTCCACCGATATCAATTTTTTCGATGGCTTCGGGTAAAGTTACTCCAGCTTTGGCGATAGTTTCTGCAAAAGGATAGAGATTTACAACTACCAAATCAATTGGACGAATTTGATTATCTTGTAAATCCGCCACATCTTGAGAATTATCTCGTCGAGCTAAAATACCGCCATGAATTCGCGGATGTAAAGTCTTTACTCTCCCGCCCAAAATTTCCGGAGAACCCGTATAATCGGCGACTTTAGTTACAGTTAATCCGGCATTTTGTAAAACTTTCGCGGTGCCTCCACTGCTGATAAACTCGAAGTTAAACTCTTCTTGCAAACTTCGAGCAAGTTCAACTAAACCCGTTTTATTAGATACACTCAGCAGTGCTAGACGCGCCATAATTTATAACTTTCCTAGAATCTTAATTTATTAGCTGGGAAAAGAATATTTTAAAACCAACCAGGCACTTAAAAATACCAAAAATTATTGCGAGATGCTAAATTTCTTTTCTTCCGGTTGCATAATTTGCATCAATTATCTTGTTTTTTGCTATAGACTACTGTAGGCAACCTATATTATTTTTTATGAAGTAATGAGTACTTTGACATTTACATAACTGGGACCTTAAAAAAAAACCATAGTATTTTCAGATTTTTGCATCTACTCGAATTACAAATTATATTGACTGATGGCTAACGCTTTGGATTCGATCGAGGTACCCCCAAGCTCCGGGGAAACTGCCGCTAAAGGATTAATCGTGGTTTTACACGGTTGGGGTGCAAATGCAGAAGATGTGGCATCAATAGTACCTTTTTTACAGTTACCGGAATATCATTTTGTATTCCCTAATGCACCTTTTCCTCATCCTCATTCCCCCATCGGTAGAGCATGGTACGACCTGAGCAGGGATAAT
Organism: Rivularia sp. (in: cyanobacteria); assembly: GCA_050042755.1. GTDB lineage: Bacteria > Cyanobacteriota > Cyanobacteriia > Cyanobacteriales > Nostocaceae > Rivularia. The sequence goes on along the minus strand of JBHJJJ010000245.1, from coordinate 17,888 downwards.
ATGTATGAAGGGTTAGCAGAAAGTAGGAAATTGCTAATCGATTGCTTGCAATCTTTAGAGAATAGTACCGGTATACCCTTAAATAAAACAATTTTGAGTGGTTTTTCTCAAGGAGGAGCAATGACTTTAGATGTAGGATTAAAGTTGCCCTGTTCTGGTTTAATTTCTATGAGTGGGTATTTACATTCAGATATGCAAAATTTTGAAACTCCTCTTCAAAATTTTCTCCCGCCAGTGTTAATTATGCATGGGAAACAAGATGAAGTTGTACCACTAAGCGCTGCTCAAAAAACACGAAATGTATTAGAATTACGAGCAGTTCCCTTGGAATATTATGAATTTGATGGTGGACATCAAATTAGTTCTCAAATGCTGGATGTCGCACGTACTTTTATTCTCAGCAACCTGAATTAACAAAGGTTACAAAAGCTTTACAAAGTACGGTAGATTTCCGGAAGAAAATTCACGTAATTCACGTCTACTAATGAGTAATATAAATTAGGTGGCTGCGTTAAGCGCAATTAAACCTATGCTGGATGGTGTTGCTACTTACGGGAGGGGCTAAATAATGAAGACTTTGACTATTTCTAAAACCGATATCGCCACCATGACTGAACAAGACGTGGATAAATTGGCGACACGTTTGGAACAAGATAACTACAGTAATGCTTTTGAAGGTTTGAACGATTGGCATTTACTGCGAGCAGTTGCGTTTCAACGTCCCGAATTGGTAGAATCCTACATCCATCTTTTGGATATAGAACCCTACGACGAAGCATAAACAGATATCAATTATCAATGAACAATTATCAATTGAAACTAAATACTCTCAAAAAAACACGAGTCGAAACCCGCCCTATACCAAGTTTTTTTGATATAGGAGTGCTTACTGAATATGGCTTCAGGAAGTAAAACCGTCCCTGGGAGAGATTGATAATTGATAATTGATAATTGATAATTAATAAATGTCTAAACGGGTGCTAATTGGTGTTTGTGGCGGTATCGCTGCTTATAAGGTTTGTGAAGTTGTTTCTACTCTGTTTAAATCGGGGGTAGAAGTACGGACAATTCTTACCAATAGTGCACAACAGTTTATTACGCCTTTAACCTTCTCTACCCTTTCTCGTCACCGTGCTTATACTGATGAGGATTTTTGGCAACCAGCTAACTCTCGTCCCCTACATATAGAGTTAGGAGAATGGGCGGATATCTTGTTAATCGCCCCAATAACTGCGAATACTTTGGCAAAGTTAGCTTATGGAATAGCTGACAATTTATTATTAAATACTGTTTTAGCTTCCACTTGTCCGATTCTACTTGCACCGGCGATGAATACCGACATGTGGGAGCAGGAAACAGTAAAACGAAATTGGCAACAAGTTTTGACTTTTAGTCGTTTTCATGGTACAGAAACGGCATCGGGGTTGTTAGCTTGCGACAGAGTTGGTGCGGGAAGGATGGCGGAAGCCCAGGAAATTGTGACTTACGTACAGTCGTTGTTGCAAATTGGGGGAAAGCAAGATTTTGTTGGGAAACAGGTATTAATTAGTGCTGGGGGAACGCGAGAATATTTAGATCCAGTGCGGTTTATTGGCAATCCAGCTACTGGTAAAATGGGTTTAGCTCTGGCACGTGCAGCATTACATCGCGGTGCAGATGTGACTTTAGTACGCGGAGCAGCGAGTTGGGATTTTCCTTTAGGGGTGCGGGGTATAACTGTAGATACTGCCTCCGAAATGCGATCGCAGATGATGGAATATTGCAGTAATGCAGATGTTATTATCATGTCGGCGGCTGTGGCGGATGTAAAGCCAAGGGAATATAGTTCAGAGAAGTTACCGAAGAAGGCACTTCCGGAAAGTTTACCTTTAAAGGCTGTAGGAGATATTATTGCTGAATTGGCGAGTTGTAAACAGCAGCATCAAAAATTAATTGGTTTCGCCGCACAAACAGGGGATATTGTGACTCCAGCCTATGAGAAGTTGCGAAGAAAGAATTTAGATGCAATTATTGCTAACCCCATAGATGAAATTGGTAGTGGATTTGGTAGCGATACAAATAAGGCTGTGTATATAGATAGCCAAGGAAAAAAAGTTGAGATTCCCATGTGTTCTAAATTGGAAATGGCGCATCGGATATTGGATTTGGTTGGGGATGATTCTCGCGAATAATCTTACTTATTTTATTTTTGCCTGCATTGGGATGCTCCCGTTACGATGATGACTAGGACGTAGCTGCTATACACAATAAAGTGCGGAAAGTGAAATACGAGTAATAGTACTGAAGTTACATTAATCTTTTTTACATACAATTTGTGTTAGATAGTTAGCTGGGTGTTACTAAAAGATTAATGACAATACTGAAAGAACAGAAATCACTGAATGAAGAGAAATCAGAACTCTTCCCGCTTTTACAAAAGGCGATGGAACTGGAACTCTCAACTATACCGCCATATCTAACAGCTTGGCTCAGTATTAAGGGAAGCTCTAAAAATGATAAAGCTGCTGAGATTATCCGTAGCGTTATGATAGAAGAAATGCTGCATATGATACTGGTCGGAAATCTAATTTCTAGCCTCGGTGGTAAGGTATGTTTAGGCGAGAAAAACATCCCGACTTATCCTCTCAGGATGAATTTTACAGACCGAAACTTTCCTGTTAATTTAACAGCTTTTTCGCTAGATGCAATTGAAACTTTCTTGCAAATTGAAAAACCCAAGAATATCTCTCTAGCTCTAGGAGCATTTGAAGAAATTGATATTCCTGCTGTCACCATTGGTGAGTTTTATAACGATCTTACCAACAGGTTAAATAAGATGTGCGATCGGTTTGGAGAAAAGGCTGTATTTTGCGGCGATCCTAGTAAGCAAATTGGTGAAAAATATTACTCGGGTGGCGGTAAGCCTATCGTTATCACTAATAAGGAGAGTGCCGATGAAGCTCTGAAAATAGTTATCAATCAAGGGGAAGGCAGTAGTGAATCGATTTTCATAGAAACTGAAGACAATGAACACGATTCTAACCCTCCGGAAAAATTGGGCCACTTCTTTCGCTTCATGGAGATAAACTGCGAAAAGTGTTATAGCAGCACAGATAAACCTCAAGATTATCCATCGGGTAAGCCTTTGGGCGTTGACTACAACGAAGTGTATCCAATCAAGCAAAATGCTAAGAGCAGTGATTATAAGTCGTCCCCCAAACTAACCGAGTTTAATGACGACTTCAATCGCGAGTATTCATTGATGCTGATCCAGCTAGAGAAGGGATTTAATGGTACACCGGAAGCTCTAAACGATGCCATTGACTGTATGCATAAAATGGTTCCTATCGCAAGAGATATGATGAGTGTCAGAATTAGCGATGATGGTGACGAAACATGTGGTGCTCCTAGTTTTGAATGGAATTCTCCCTAAATATAATCTTCATAAGGGTCTTCAAGCTAGTATAGTACGGCGGAAATAAATAGACCTAGGACTTACGCAACCACCTTTCGCTCCTAGGATGCTTGTGCAGTGACTAATTTTAAACGTAATAATAAGACTGCAGAGTGTACGGCTGCAACATAAGTATTGTGGCAATTGCGTAAGTTCTGAAGAAAAAGAACTTGCTGAGTTTTATTTCTCTCTAGTAGCTTGGGTGACTTGCTCGATAGTCAAACCCAATAACTCAGAAACCTCTTCAAGGCTCATACCACGCCTCAACATCGCCGGTACAAGTCTAATTTAGCTTCTTGTTTACCTTCTATTTTTCCTTCTTCTTTAGCTTCTCGATAAATTCTAGTTTCTTCTAATTTAATTTCTAACATTGCTTCCACCTCTTTCCGGCTGAAGTTGGAAAATTTATAAACGGCTATTGTGGTTATTATATCTAACAAGTCATTGCGAGGAAGAATGTCTACTTGTTCTTGCTTCACCCTCTCAACCCCGGCGTTTCGCTGATTCTACCACTTGGTTTTCTGAAGCGATGGTTAACTGCATTAAACTAACACCTATGCTTTGCTCCGTAAAATTATCTAATTCATCTAAGTAAATTCGCCTTACTTTGGAACTTTCAAGCTGTGGTTGATGAATCGTTGTATTTTTCGGTTCTAAATTACGACTGGGAAAAATAATTACTCCGTACCAATCATCGTAAAAATCAGCATTACGGTATAAATAAAGCAGAGACTCTGCAAAAAAATGATGGTACAACAATTCATCCGGTTGAAACTGTACTTCTGCAAAAATAACTATGGCAGGAGAAGCATCTTATGGCGGTAAAAATACTCCATCAATCCTAAAAGTTGGTTCCTTTACTTCTACTGATTCAAATCGGTAATTTTTTGCACTGGTAATTCTTGGTCCTATAAATTCAAAAATTAATTCTGGATTACGCTGAAAAATAGGATAAAAAATGGCATCTCGTCTGATAATTTATGAAAGATTGCATTTGAACTTTTCTATTTTCTCAATTATCCTATAATTAGATAATTTTATTGATTTTTTGAGATAGTTATTTATATACACTTATCTTGTATAGTTTTTAATAAGAGAGAAAAAAATAGAATAATTTAACTTAAAAAATCTATTTCGATCTCAAGTAGATCCATTATTTTTCTGACTTTTGACTTTTGACTTTTGACTTACGCGAAGCAATTCGCTCCCTTGACAAAAATATGAGCTTGAAGTAACCTTTCGATATGCTGGAAATACTCGTAAAAATTCAGATACTAGTAAAACATTTTCCAGTCTCTTTTCTAACACCTAAAAAGTCGTAAAATCTCACATCTGTTCGCTGTAAAATTTGTATCTACCCATCAAAATCTGTGAGATTAAAGGTTTCTAATATTACCTTAATTCTGAGTTTCTTGTGTTCAAGTAATTTATTGATTGGAAATTATTTGAACGAAAAATAAGGAACAAGATTTATTTTTTATAGTCTCTAATCCCGGCAGCAATCAAAGAGTAACTGTAGGGAATAATATTTATTGTCCAATATCCTGAAAACTAAGTTAACTTTGTGTAAGTTAGAAAGCGGTAGTCTTAAACTATGAAAATCTGCCAGAATCCTAACTGTTCTAATCCCTTTAATTCAAATGGTAATCGGTTTTGTGTTGGTTGTGGTTCCGATAATTTTGGTGATTTATTAAGAAACCGTTACCGTGTTAAAAGATTATTGGGTACCGGTGGGTTTGGTAGAACTTACGAAGCACAAGATGTTGATAGACTTGACGCAGCCTGTGTTGTCAAACAATTTATCAGGGAATCCCAGGGAGCAACAGCCCGTGCAAAAGCAGCACAACTTTTTCGTGAAGAAGCCAAGCGTTTGTTTGAGTTGGGAGAAAATCATTCGCAAATTCCCCGTCTGGTTGCTTATTTTGAACAAGGAGCCTGTATGTATTTGGTACAGGAATTTATTGATGGGGAGAATTTATATCAAGAGTTACAGCGACAAGCTTTTAGTGAAACCCAAATTTGGCAAGTTTTAACAGATTTACTCCCGGTTTTGGAGTTTATTCATCAACGTCAGGTAATCCATCGCGATATTAAACCCGAAAATATTATCCGTCGTACTGGTGATGGTAATTTGGTTTTGATTGACTTTGGTGGTGCCAAACAAGTCACGCAAAATAATTTAACGCAAAAAGGTACGGGAATTTATACTCTTGGTTATGCAGCGGTAGAGCAAATGGCGGGTTATGCATGGGCTGCTAGTGATTTATATGCTTTGGGTGCTACTTGCGTGCGGTTGTTAACTGGCTGTTTGGTAAATGTTGATGATTATGGGAATATTTACGATCCAATTTATGACCCAATTAATGGAAAATGGTTGTGGCAAGAGTATTTAGCAAATAATGGCATTACTATTAGTCATAAGCTCACACAAATTCTGAATAAGTTACTCCAGCATTTTGTACGGGAAAGGTATCAATCGGCAGCCGATGTGCTTTCAGATATGAAGGATACTTTATATGATGTTACCCCTTTAACTCTTTCCAAATTTTCGGCTCAAAATGAAGCATATCCCTTATACAACTTTCAATTTGAAACCATCGCTGTAGATAAATACGCTAACATTGTCAATCGCACAGGCCATCAAGGGGAATATTTTGTGCAAGAGTTGGGTAATGGGATAAATCTGGAAATGGTGTATCTTAGCGGCGGTACTTTTATGATGGGTACCCCAGAGGATCGAGGTTATGATAGCGAATATCCGCAACATTTTGTGACTATCAAGCCATTTTTTATGGGTAAATTTGCTATTACTCAGGAACAATGGTTAACAGTAACCAAATTACCTCAAATTAAACATTCATTAAATCCAGAACCAGCTTATTTTAAAGGTGATTCGCATCCGGTAGAACAAATATCTTGGCATGAAGCGGTGGAATTTTGCGCTAGGTTGTCTAAATATAGTGGAAAGGAATATCGTTTACCCAGTGAAGCAGAATGGGAATATGCTTGTCGCGGTAACACAATTACACCTTTCTATTTCGGCGATACCATAACTTCAGATTTGGTAAATCATGATGGCAAGTATACCTATGCTTTAGCACCGAAAGGTAAATATCGTCAAGGTACAACTCCTGTGGGAAGTTTTCCTCCCAACGCTTTTGGATTGTACGATATGCACGGTAACGTGTGGGAATGGTGCGCAGATTCTTGGCACGATAATTACTATAATGCTCCCTGTGACGGTAGAGCTTGGCAGGAGGATGGAGATGATAATGTGCGAGTCATGCGCGGTGGCTCTTGGTTTAATGTTCCTCGCTTTTGTCGTAGTGCCTTGCGTTATAAAGGTGAATCAAGTTTACGGGATGTTTTTATTGGTTTAAGGGTTGTGAGTGATGCCTTGTGAGTTTGCGAAGGGCATGTTTAGGTTAATACATAAAAAACCCCACTCCAAACCTCTCCCCTCCCGAGAGGAGAGGCTTTTACTAGTCGGAAAAAAATCACAGTTTTGTATTCTAATAAGCGCAAAAATAGCTATATTCAAAGATTTCTAATCTTTGCAATTAAATCAAGTGCTTTTTGTGCTTGGGCTGTTTCACCTTGTTTTTCAAACAATTCAGCAGCTTTCTGGAAATCTGCGATCGCTAATTGTTCTTTTTCTAGCAATGTATAAGCAAGAGCACGGTTTTTGTAGGCTTGGGCGTAATTAGGATTAATTTCGATAGATGAAGTGAAATCAGCCATTGCTCTGTGATAATCCTCTAAGAATATACGAACATTACCCCGGTTGTTGTAGGCTTGAGCATCCGACGGATTAATTTCTATTGCCCAATTGTAATCAGCTATTGCTCCTTGATAATCTTTAAACTGACAACGAGCATTACACCGGTTGTAGTAAGCTTCGGCATTGATAGGATTAATTTCTATAGATGAAGTGAAATCAGCTATTGCCCCTTGATAATCTTTTAAACGATGACGAATTACACCTCGATTATTGTAAGCTTCGATATCTTTCGGATTAATTTCTATAGATGAAGTGTAATCAGCTATTGCTCCTTGATAATCCCCTGAAAATGCACGAGTATTACCCCGCTTGTTATAAGTTAGTGCATCCGACGGATTAATTTCTACGGCTTGAGTTAAATCATCTACTGGAACTTGATAGCTTTTTAATACAACATTAGTATTACTCTGGTTGTAGTAAGCTGTCACATCAGTAGGATTTATTTCTATAGCTCGATTGTAATCAGCTTTTGCTCCTTGAAAATCTTTTAAATTGTGACGAGCAATACTCCGATTGTAGTAGGCTTCGGCATAATTGGGATTAATTTCTATGGCTTTAGTAAAATCAGCTTTTCCTCCTTGATAGTCTCCTCGCATTAAGTGTTCTTTACCACTATTCAAGTATTTTGCAGCTAACTTTAATGCTTTCATCTTTGTTTGCCTATAAATACAAATATTTGCAGTTGGAATTACACGCTGATTACAAATTCTAGAAGGCTTCTGCTTGAATATTTTTAATCTTTGAAATGATAGTCAGTCATAGCCTTATTAATTCCGCTATTTTTGTAGATAATGCAGATTATTGTGCTCGGGATTACATACAAAAAAACTCTTATTTCAACTCTCTGTAACTACAGATTTGCTCGGGAAGATTACGGAAAAAAAACAATATAAATATACCTTATTTATATTTATTAGTAATTTAAAAATTTGATATAATAAGTTTCATCTAAATAAAAAAATATGAGTTTATTTTTAATGAAACAAATACAATATTTGAAAATAACTGTCTAGTATTTTTTATTTATCGGGACTTACGCAATTGTCACAAGATTCTGATGGTGCCGTACACTGATTGCCTCATTATTAGGTTCAATATTAGTGAGTGTACGAGCAAGGGCACGGCAATAAAGCCCGAAGTTAATCTACACCCCTTTTTGCCTCAATAAAGGGGGAAGAAAATCTACACCCCTTTTTGCCTCCCCTACAAGGAAAATATGCCAGTTGCGGCCATTCCTATTTATATCCAAAAATATAAGATAATTGATAATTGATCATTGATAATTGATCGCTGATAAAAGCGACAATATCTGCACTGGGTAAGCTACTCTAGGTTTGTTGCAAAAATTTCTCATAATTCCATTATTTACTACTCCCAAGTCGCCACATCTCTAAATACCTGGGGAATCTCCGTTGACTGGGGAAACTCCAAAATGGTTTCCCTAATACCTAAATATCCCGACTCAGTAAAAGACATCAACATCCTCGATAAAGCAAACCAAACTTCACTTTCATACTCCCAATCACCATAACGCCCAGCTTTACCCGCAATTGAGCGCAATGCCCAAAAATAACTATTTCTTACCACTGAACCACCTTTTTTATACTCCGGTAGATCTTTGTGGTTGATGTATACTACGTCGTCTTCAATTTTGGCTTTCATGATTATAGTGAGCAGTGAGCAGTTAGCAGTGAGCAGTTAGGAGTAGTTTGATTAATAATCACTTTTAATAGACTTTTATTATTAGATAGGAAATTAAATCCCCCAATAGATGATGGGAAATAAGTCTAATCAAATCTCATGATTTAAACTGATTTTTATAAGCTTCAATATGATGAGGGAAGTATTTTTGATATATTTCCCAACACAAACCAACTAGATGAACTTCAATACCTCCGGAGCCAATTTCCATAGAATAATCAAAAATTGCGACTCCTCCAACAGGATCAAATTTGAATCCATCTTGCGCCATTGCGTATAAATTTAACTTTTCCTTTTTTTCAAAGTCACTATTGATAAATATCTGTTGATACTTTCTTAGAACTTACGCAACCGGCACATTTTCCTCGTAGGGTGCTGTGACACTATGCTTGATTGTAAACAAAAAATTCAGCTTTTCGTGTCACGCACCAACCAGGGTTTTGTGACAATTGCGTAAGTCCTGTTTCTATAAGCTTCTGTGGTGTAAAGTATTCCATGAGCTACTCCCATTGGAGAATCTCCCCCTTCTAATTGTGAGTAACCTATAATTTCATTATCTATACAAATTTTGAACTGCATTTGTTAGATATATTCTAGGAAATTAGATTACTATTCGATAAACTCCTAACTCCTAACTCCTAATACCAATTCTGTATGAGGCTGCGCTAAATCGCTCTCAGCCTAAAAGGCTGGAGCTACACTTATGAAGCCCACCTGCGTGGACTAAATTAAGCGCGTCTTTATAAAGAAATGGTATAACTCCTAACTTTTAACTCCTAACTCCTAACTCCCAACTCCTAACTCCCAACTCCCCAGTTGCAATTTCCACTCTAGAAGATATTTGCTGTTGTACTGTTTTAATTAATTTAACGGTTTTGTGATAGGCAATTCTCTCTCCTCGACTGACAAAATATGCTGCGGCTGTTTGTAAATCTTTGATTGCAGCTTGTTCGTAACCAAGGTTATGGTAAGCTACACCCCGATTTACATAAGCTGTTCCATTGTCGGGATTCAGCTTTATTACTTCACTAAAATCACGCAATGCACCCCAATTATCTTGACTTTTTGCACAAACACAGCCCCGGTTAAAATAAGCTTTATCATCTGTTGAATTCAAACGAATGGCTTTTGAAAAATCAAGTAAGGCAGCCGATACATTGTACAGTTCAAAATTAACTAAACCTCTATCGTTATAAATATCTCCTAGTCGATAACTCGGTTTTTGAGAAATTTGAGTTAATGCTAAATTATAATCCCCAATTGCTGAGTCATGATGATTCAATGCAGCATTAGCTAAACCTCGGTTATAATACGCTCGAAAATCATGGGGTTTTAATTCAATCGCTCGATTGTAATCTAAAATAGCAGCTTGATAATTTCTCAATCTATATTCAGCAAGCCCCCGATTCAGATAAGCTTCAGTATTTAATGGTGACTTTTTTAACGCTACTGTACAATCTGCGATCGCATTATGATATGCTTGTAATTGAAGGTAAACTAAGCAGCGATTGCTGTAAGCTATAGCAAAATTAGTATTTAATTCAATTGCTTGAGTAAAATTTTCAATAGCTTGTTCATAATTACCAAGTTGAATATTCTTTACTCCCATCTGCAAAAATTTATCTGGCGTAATCTCAAAGCTTGTACTCGGTAATGAATGCACCGGAGAAATTAAGCTAAAGCAGTTAATTGTGACAATAATAATAAAACTAACAATGAATCGGTAGCAGCAACTCATAAGTAAGATTCCTCGCGCTTATTTGTTGTCGTCATAAAATTTGTAGGGCAAGCAAAGCTCACCCTACTACGCACTTTCACAAATTATTTTCGCTATTTCAAACTCCTAGGTTGATTCACAAAGTAATTGGGAATTGCGTTCACTCTAAGACTGCGGTTAATTCTTTTTTCCTACCAACCTTTTTCAGCTTGCTCTAAAACGTAAGCAGCGATATTTTCCATTTGATCTGGTTTCAAACGTCCCCTGAAAGCAGGCATCGCACCCGCACCATTAGTCATTTGCTTGACAATTTCTTCTGGACTATCCTTGTGATACTTCGTCAAATCTGTTTTACTGAGGGTTTTTGCAGGGTTAACCAAATTTCTTCCGCCTGCATGGCAAGCTGCGCAATTAGCAGCAAATATAGGAGCGCCAGCGGCTGAATTTCCCTCAGCCAAAGCAGGGCTGGTAAAAGCAAAGCTGAAAATTGCTACACCCAACACCAATATCGAAATAATTTTTTTCATTTTGTGTTCTCTCTATGAATCAAGGGTATTTAGCTACAATATCCTGATTTATTTTCCAACTTACAGCTTTTCTCGTCAAACGACAGCTTGTCATACTTTGTAATTTTCCACGGGCTATAGGGTATAGGGCATTGAAATTTATAACTGCTCACTGCTCACTGCTCACCAAGTAATTTTTTTAGGTTTGTTAGCGCAGCGTGTCCGATAGGACATAGCCCCCGGTATAGACCGTGGATTATACCAATTTGAAGCCCCTAAATTACATTTATGGGGCATTAATTACGAATTACGTTCGCGTAGCGTCTCCCGGAGGGAGATATTACGAATTACGAATTATATTCACTGCTCACTGTTGACTGTTGACTCCCCGAGCTTCCTCAACTCAGAGCCTGTAACGCGACAAATTTGCCAATCTTCTAAAATGTCTGCTCCCATATGGCGATAGAATGCTTTTGCTGGTTCGTTCCAATCTAAAACGCTCCATTCTAATCTTCCACAATTCCTTTCAACTGCAATGCTCGCAACTTTGGTTATCAACGCTTTACCAATACCTTTTTGACGATATTCTTTTAACACGAATAAATCTTCTAGATAGATTCCTGGTTGCGTGAGAAAGGTTGAAAAATTATGAAAAAACAAGGCAAAACCTACAGCTTCCCCTGCATACTCTGCTAATATTGCCTCAGCATATTTTGTACTCCCAAATAAATGCTCTTTGAGTTGCGAAGCACTACCAGTCACTGCATCAGTTAGTTTTTCGTATTCTGCCAACCCTTTAATTAATTCAAATAATACGTCGCAATCTTCTGGTTCAGCTAAACGTAAAATTAAATTGCTATCGGGAGTCATTAGTTAATTATTTGAAATATGAAGGATGAAGTGTTAAGTATGAAACAAAGATATCCGACATATGAGGTAACTTTACAAAAGTTTTTATAAATCAATATTTTGCTAAATTAGGAAGCAATTTGGAATTCATTTTATTATACAAAAGAATAAAATTCCCTAGCTTCTAGCTAAAACCCTCTGAAAAAAAGTAAGGAGAGTTGCCGTTTTGTATAAAAAAGAATATGACTAGTACCGCGAAGCGGAAGTAAGAAGTAAAAAGTAAGAAGTAAGAAGTTTGATTTTCTGAGCTTTTCAGCCATTTTTAATGGTTGCCTTATTTAAGCCGTGGTGTACTAGTACCGCTTGCGTTCGTCAAAAGTCTGGCATTCAAAAGTACTATAGGATAAGGATTTTAACCTTTTGAAACGGGTGCGCACTTTACGTAGTGCTGTACTAGATTAACTGTATATTTACATATTTTTCAGACTTGTTTATCATTCCCGCTTTCTAAAAGTTAGACAATGTTGGACATTACCTGTTTTTTAGTTCCTGCTTCATCGAAGAGAGTCGGCTCTTGCTCCTCCACAGGCATAACGTCGGGTTCAGCTAACCCTAGTAAATTTAAACTAGCTGAGTAATCTCTATCAGCTATCCAATCACAATCATGATTATCACATCGATAAACTCTCACAGATAATGGCAGTTTATCTTTTTTATGTCCGCACTTCGGACACAGTTTAGAACTTGGAAAAAAACGGTCAGCAATAATTAACTTACTACCATATAGTTCGGTTTTATAAGTTAGGTGTCGCCTAAACTCATAAAACCCCGAATCAGCAATAGCTTTCGACAATTTACCGTTTTTCATTAATCCCGATACATTCAAATTTTCAATGACGATTTTGCTGTGGTTCTTAGCTAAATTCGTCGTTAACTTATGAATAAAATCGGAACGAATACAACTAATACGATAATGTAACAAAGCTATTTTGTGTTGGGTTTTATTCCAATTTGACGAACCAATTACTTGATGACGATTACGCCATTGTAATAATCGTAATTTTTTTTCTAGCTTTTTAAATGGTCTGGGTGAATCAATTTCTTCTCCCGTTGATAAAGTAGCAAATCTCAGTAAACCTAAGTCCACAGCTACTGGATTATTTTTTGTTCCTAATTGTTGAGGAGTTACTTCCAATTTAAAACTAATAAACCATCTGCCTGCTTTTTGACTAATAGTTACAGATTTAGGGATAACGGTTTGGGGTAATCTCTCATAAGTTTTCAACCAACCAATGATTGGTACTTTTATACGATTCTTTTCTACTCTTATGGAGCCATCTAAAGTAAAACTATCAGCCTTACCTTTTTTCTTGAAACGAGGTGGCTTCTTCGACTTCTTAAAGCAATCATCCCAGGCTTTTCTTAAATGTCTTAAAGCATACTGAGGCGCGCATTTTGATACTGAGTAATACCAAGGATATTCTGGTTTTACTAGAGCTACTAACCATTTATGTAAATCAATAGATGTGGGGAATTTAATTTTATCTTCTGGGTTATTTTGGTTGTGATCTAAAATATTTTTTGTTAAGCGTAATGCCCAATTCCAAGCGTGTCTTGCTACTCCTGCATGTTTGGCTAACAGAATCCTTTGTGTAATATTAACTTTTAATTCTGTTTTAAACCCTAGCAGCATTTCTACTTTATCTTATTCCACATTGCAGGTGAGTTCTGCTTATATACAATATACCATTTTTAGATGGTTTTACTAGACAAAAAAAGTACTCAAGTACTAATTATTTACTTTGTTGATATTGGACATTAAAGCCTAATATCAAATTATATGTCCAATTATGTAGATAATTGTCCAATTATATGGACTCAGTTATCATTCCCCTCCCTACTTGGGGGAGGGGTTAGGAAGCCACTACGTTCCTGGAATTCCAATAAAATTATTCTATGATGAAAGGTTAAAACCTTTCTACTCGTTTTCATCTCCGGGATAAATCCAGGGAGTTTTAGTCTAACGACTCACTTCGCGAACAACTTCATTTTTTTATAACAAGGAAGTAGCGAATGGTGATACGTAATAAACCTTTGAAGTTATTTACATTATGTTACATAGCGCGGATTTATTTATACCTACCGTCCTTAGGTTCCTTAGAATGTTATGAGCCATCAGTTATAAACAATCCCCTGATAACTGTTAAGCGACAACTGATGACTAGTAACTGATTATATTAACCAACCTTTCAAACGCTTAGCAATATGAGGCCGACGCAGCTTCCGCATCGCTTTACTTTGAATTTGTCTTACTCTTTCGCGAGAAAGGTTGAACATGTTTCCAACTTCCTCTAAAGTACAAGGCTCGCTACTCGTTAAACCGTAACGCAACGAAATTACATCTTTTTCCCGTGGAGTTAGTACGTCTCCCAATACTTCCCAAATCTCCTGACGCATCATGCTTTCATTCATTCTCGCTTCTGGAGATTGGTTGTCTTCATCTTCCAATAAATCCATTAATTCCGTATCTTCTTCTTTACCGACACGGTGGTTTAAGGAAAGTGCTTGACGGCGCAATTGTTGCAACTGACGTAATTGGTTGGGGGGAACATCCAACACTTCTGCCAATTCTTCTTCAGTCGGATTCCGCGCTAATTTTTGCTTTAATTCTCTTTGCGCTTTCTTCAGTTTATTCAGCTTTTCGACAATATGTATCGGTAAACGAATTGTTCGTGCATCATTAGCGATCGCTCTTGTAATTGCTTGGCGAATCCACCAATAAGCGTAGGTAGAAAAATTATATCCCTTATCTGGATCGAATTTTTCAGTAGCGCGATTTAAACCCATCGCCCCTTCTTGAATCAAATCTAAAAAGGGAACTCCACGGTTAAGATACCGCTTGGCAATGGAAACTACAAGACGCAAATTAGAACGAATCATTTTGCGTTTTGCTACTTTACCTTGGTATAAGCGATGTTCTAACTGCTTTTCGGCAATGCCCATTTCCTTGGCGATCGCTGCTTTATCGGGGAAATACCCTAATTGAAATTTTTCTTGCACCGCAGCTTGTGCTTGTCTTACTTCTTCGAGGATGCGCACTCTTCTGGCTAATTCCACTTCTTCGTCGGGCTTAAGTAATGGATAACGCGCCATCTCTTTGAAAAATGCCCCTACAGCATCATCATACTCAGTTTTGTTATATCCCGAAGGTCGCGCTGCGGCCAACTCATCCCCATTGCTTACTGCCGCATCAATATTTTGGGCAATTAAAGCTTCTTCGTCTGTCACTACTTCTAAAACATTAATAGCAACTGAATCATTATTAGCAACTTTCTGCATACTTTCCATTGTTCCCAATTGTGCAATATTCATAATCTTTTTAATGGGGGATTGTTGCTTAATACCATAAATAACAAAAGTGATAGCTATAATCAGGGCATTTCAGGCTGGAAGATTTTTCCATAATTTATATGCCTTTGACTTGAGCTAACACCATCCCTTGTGGTTTTATAGCTTGTCTATTACTCTTCTCTTCAGGCTTTATAAACCCGATGGCGCTATATCCCACTCACATGACATAGTTTT
Source organism: Rivularia sp. (in: cyanobacteria) (assembly GCA_050042755.1). Taxonomy (GTDB): domain Bacteria; phylum Cyanobacteriota; class Cyanobacteriia; order Cyanobacteriales; family Nostocaceae; genus Rivularia. The sequence goes on along the minus strand of JBHJJJ010000245.1, from coordinate 2,316 downwards.
ACAAATCACCGACAAATATAAACACTATTACCTTAATACATATATTCTTCACTTTTTTTCTCTAACAGAATATTCTCTTTAATCACCTCCGAGTTTTTCTTTACTCAATAAATATAAATAAATAGTCTCTTACCGCCAAATTATTAAATATTTCTATGTTTTTCTCGGCTATGTTACAGTTTTCTGTTTCAAAACTGTCTGCTGATACTACTAAATTTTGATTCGGTAATATATGACTTTTGGCGGTGTTTGCTTAATCCATAGGAGAATATTGCAGGTGGAACAGTGGGAATTTATTCCCTATATAAAAGCATCTCATATACAGTCAAAGCTGAATATCTATCAATAGAGAGATAAGCCGTATTCCCTAATTGATAAACTCAGTAAAAATTAGCGTAAATAGGTGAGATTATTTGAGATGGGTTGCCGGGTATCAAAAAATCATTCTATCCTCATGTTTGTGTAAGGTTTGTTTATGAATTTACATCTCTAGGAAATTTATCAAGTATTATGTCCTATGAAAGTATTCCGAAATACATTTTATTTTATCAATAGGAGATTCTTAATAACCTTGGAAGTTTAGTCAAGGGTTCCCTGCCAAATTTTTTAGGAGAAAAAAAATCTCATGGGTAGCCGTCAATTTTCTCAAATCTATATTGGTAATTATTTATCAGTGAAATAAAAAAAATGTATACAAATAACGCAACTTTATCTACTGCGATAGTAGCCTCAAAGCCTGGAGTTTACAATCAGAGGATTCTTCAAAACCAATGGGTTGAAGTATTGGTAGACTGTCCGGGAGTCACGGGATTATTCACTTACGGATTACCTCCACAGTTAGAAGTAAAACCAGGAGATATTCTGAGCGTGCCATTTGGGAAGCAAACTATTGGTGGAATCGCGATTCGTAAATTAACAAAACCTCCTGCGGATATAGCAATAGAAAAAATTCGCAATATAGAAGATGTAATAAGCGCTGGTTTTTTTCCACAATTTTACTGGGAATTATTAAACCGAGTTGCAGCATATTATTACACACCTTTTATCCAAGTCGTTCGCGTTGCTTTACCTCCTGGTTTATTAGGTAAATCCCAACGGCGGATTCGTCTAATTTCTAATCAAAATACTTCCTCTTCAACTCCATCTTCCCCGTCTTCTCTTCTCTCCCAATCCCTCTCTCCTGCAGCCCGAAAAATTCTCGACTTACTCCAAGCTCAGCAAGCAGGAAATTACAGTTTTATTTATCTGAGCCGACAAGTTAGAGGTACTCCCAGAGCGGTAAGGGAGTTACGACGACTTGGTTTAATAGAAACTTATTTAGAAGCACCCCGTTTAACTAAACCAAAGTTACAAAAAGCGGTAATATTAATCGGAAGTAGTTTTGAGAGAGATTTAACTACTCGCCAAACAGAAATTTTAGAAGTATTGCGCCGACGCGGTGGCGAAATGTGGCAAACTGAATTATTACAAGCTTGCAGCACCAGTTCCTCGACTATCAAAACCTTAGAAAAAAAAGGCTCTGTCGTCATAGAAGAAAAAGAAGTATTGCGAATCGATACCTCTGCAAATTCAGATGAAATATTAACCGGAAAGCAAGCAAAAAACCTGACACCAGCCCAACAAATAGCTTTACAAACGATAAATAATATTAATGGATATGCATCAATTCTATTGCATGGAGTTACGGGTTCGGGAAAAACAGAAGTTTATTTACAAGCAATTGCACCTCTATTAACAGCAGGTAAATCAGCATTAGTATTAGTTCCCGAAATCGGACTAACACCACAATTAACCGACCGCTTTCGTGCTAGATTTGGCAACAAAGTCAGCGTTTATCATAGCGCTCTCTCCGATGGTGAACGTTACGATACTTGGCGACAAATGTTAGCAGGAGAACCCCAAGTAGTCATCGGCACCCGTAGCGCCATTTTCGCACCATTACCCAACCTGGGTTTAATCATATTAGATGAAGAACACGATTCCTCATTCAAACAAGACTCCCCAATCCCCACCTACCACGCTCGTAAAGTTGCAACTTGGCGAGCAGAATTAGAAAATGTTCCCCTAATTTTGGGTTCGGCAACTCCTTCTTTAGAAAGTTGGGTAAGTGCCAGGAGAGGGGGAGATGGGGAAGAGGGGGGAGATGGGGTGATAGGGAGAAGGGGACACGGGGAGATGCTATCTCATATCTCGTTGAATCCAAAATCCCATTACCATTCTTTACACGTGCGCGTTACTTTTCCCCCATTCCCACAAGTATAAGTGGTAGATATGCGCGCTTAATACCACCAGTGAAACCTTTCTATGTTTAGTAGG
>JBHJJJ010000244.1:0-8324 GCA_050042755.1 Rivularia sp. (in: cyanobacteria) | reverse complement strand
AGATGGGGAGATGGGGGGGGAGAGGGGGGAGAAATTTCAACCTTGTTACTTTTTCTCCTTGTCTCCTTATCTCCTTGCCAAAACTGTTCAATTTGTGGGGTAGACAAATCTGCCCATAAAGCTGAATTGGTACGCAGCACTAAAACTTCTTTACTAGCTGCCACAGCTTTACATTCTGTGGGATAATAATTTAAATCGCCAAACCAATCTCCTGTTTTTAACGTAGCTAAAGGCTTGCCAATGCCCTCAGAACGCAAGCGAACTTTACCAGAAACAATGAGAAACTGATAACCAACTGACTCTTGGTACCAAATTTTCTCTCCTAAACGAAAATTAACAATCGACGATTGGTTTTGTAACAGAGTTTGTTGTTCGGCAGTCAGCCAACATAGAGGTGGTTGATTCCAATTTACCGAACTTAAAACTTTTGCTTGATGAGACTTGTTATCTGAAAGGTTTATTTTACTTGTAGTTTGACTGTCAGCGTTTGAATTTTCTCTGCTAGCCATTTCTCGAACAATTCATTTTGTAGTGCTTGCTTGAGTTGAGTATCTTCTAAGGATGCTGGTAAAAGTTGTTCCAAACGAAACAATCCGTAACGATCCTCTAACTCTATTGGTCCTAAAATATCTCCAGGATTAGCCACATCAACAGCCGCTCGCAGTGTATCCGGCATTGTGCCGCGACTAAGTGGCCCCATCATACCGTTAACAATGCGATCGTCAGACAGGGAATATTCCCTAGCGAGCTGTTCAAAGCTAGTTCCTTCTTCAATTTGGGTATGTAACTCCTCGGCTAATTCTCGATTATCAACAATAATCCGAGAAAGTACCACCCTATCCAAAAAAATTTTTCTTTCAATAAAATATTCTGCTAATTTTGGCTGTGCGATCGCCCCTTTGAGCTTCTCCAATTTAAACCCAAAGGCAACGGTAGAATGAAACGTAGCATAATCCGTACCGCTGGTATTTAACCAATCTTGAAACTTTTTGGGATCGCTAAGTTGATTTTTGAGCCGAAAATCAATAATTGCTTGTTCGGTTAGGGCTGGAGAAAGTTCCATATCAGCTCTAACTTGAATTTCTTGCTCGATGGCATCTTGACGGATAATATCTCCAATAAACTGACCTAATTTTCCACTAACCTGTAAGTATTTTACTGCCTGTTGTACTGAAATTTCTCGATCGTCAACAGTCAAAAACAATGAAGATTCCATAAAGTGCGTGCTTAGAAATTACCTTAAAAAATATACAGCTCTCAAATCGCATTCAACTGACACGGGTGGAAGGATGATGCTATTGTTGTAATGCAAATTTGTCTTGCAGTAATATCGCAAAAAACATCGAGTCATATTGCGTAAAAATACTTGTATATTACTGCAAATTAAACAACTTGTATCTTAGAAAACATTATATTCTAAAGACTTGTTCGCATCCAGGCAAATAGCATTGCAATAAGTGATCCTATCAAAGTGTTGAGAACATTAACTAATTCATTAGTCAGCCACTGCCATCGGGATTGCAAAGTCGCTCCAATAACGCTTTCTAAATTAGTGGCAATAAATGCTGCTAAAACGCACCATAAAATACCCCATATATCAATCAAACCAACGCCCCAACCAAGGATTGCCAGCACCACGGAAGCGACGATTCCAGCAAGAGTTCCTTCGAGACTAACAGCACCTTCAGTACCTCGCGGCACTGGTTGCAAAGTCGTAATTAAAAAAGTACGCTTACCATAGGCCTTGCCAACTTCACTAGCACAGGTATCGGAAAGCTTGGTGGAAAAACTCGCCACATAACCTAAAAGCAGTAAAGAACGTAAAACCAGGGTTTCATCTGTTCCCAACCAATCGATAACTCCTACTCCCACAGCGCACAAAGCAGCAGTAAAAGCGGAACCCCAAACATTTTCTGGCCCTCTCGCACCAGAGCGTTTTTCGGCAATACCTTGGGCTTCTTTTTCAGCCATACCAATACGGGTAACGGCAGAACCAAGTATAAAATAAACGGATACGATCGCATATCCCTTGAAGCCAAGGGTTCCCCAAATCAAAACACCCAGCAACCAAGCATTTAATATTCCACCAGGAGTAAGCAGTTTTTTAGGTGCAAGCCAAACTATAGTTAGCAGCACGGCATTCAATCCTACTGCCACCAGCCAGACGGACGGAAAATTGTCTAAAGACAGCATCAGCTATTTTTCACCAATGTTTTTGTCACATCACAAGTATTGCAATTAACCGTCCATCCGCCAAGACATACTCCAAATCGTGATTTAATTGGGGCAATTGCCGGGGAAACAGTAATTTTTCTGCGATACATATTAGGATACAACCTTATCAAAGTGGGATTTTCCCAGTTTGCGGACTATCAGCAAAGTCTCACATTCAGTTTTTCCCAGCTTGATATCGATCGGAAATACAAGTGTAGTAGTGCTATGAGCCTAGTATACAAAACATTTACCATATCAAAGATAAATTGTACATCTGGTTCAAACTATTTTTTTACTTGGATCTTAATAGTTTCCATTGCACTTCTACGGAAATTTTAGAAAATAATTGCCTTAGTTTACTTCAATAATTTTGATTTCAATTCAGAAGGCAAATAACTGTATCTCTAAAGCAGGAATTTCTAATGAAGCTGATTTATTTTAACCATCGCTTTTCCTGTATGGGAGCATAAACTAACAACGAATTATCCAAAATGGATAAACCCTAAAACAATAACTCCAAATATGTAGCATTTTGTGACCGCAGGTATTACTAAAGCGTTTATTTTTATTGAAAAATCGGTAGGTATTTTTCCGATCTTACCAATATCTAAAAATATGTATTAAATACCTTTACACAGAAAAAATAACTTCGTAATCAAATCACACTATAATTTTTCTTAGAAAGACGAAAATTTAGGTATTTTCTCTAAATAAACAATTTTTTAAATTAAAATTTTTCATGAAGATTAAGTAAATTTATTGTATATTTAAGGTTAAAGTAAGCACACAGTCTCTTTTTTTACATTAAAAAGAGTATTTATAGATGTTAAGCGATTAAGTACCGTTTTTTCGGGTTTGTGAAAGATGCAAGAAAATGTCCCCAGAAAATTTTTTGATTTGGCTACTGAACTAAGTATTAACACTAGTACCTTCTCAATTAATAATACAATTAATGAATTAGAAGCGAATAATTTATACACTTTTAAGATCGAAGAGCGTAGTAGTTTTAAGCTCACCCTCGATGATTTAAGTGCAGATGTAGGCGTAAAGTTGATTCGGGATAAAAACACTAATGGAAAATTAGATAAGGGCGAAACCATCGCCTATTCCAATAATGGAGGAAAGCGAGCCGAATCCATCAGCAAAAATTTAGGTGCTGGTAATTACTATATTCAAGTTTCTGATTATGACGATATAGAAACCAACTATCGTTTAACTGTTTCGGCAGTACCCTTTGACAAAGCGGGGAATTCTTTTAACAATGCTCGCAGAGTTGCACTAAAGTCTCGAACAAAGAGTATTAAAGATTGGGTAGGAGGATTAGACGAAAACGACTATTACAAATTCAATCTGAATCAAAACAGTAATTTAAATGTCGCAATTGATGGTTTGAGTGGAGATGCTGACTTGCGACTGCTTGACAGTAAAGGGAATATTCTTGCTAGTTCACTTAATGCAGGTTCACTTAATGAAGTAATTGCTCAAACTCTAGGAGCGGGAACTTACTACATAGAGGTTAATTCATACAACGGCAGCGAGACTTACTACAAGCTCAAATTTTCAGCCTCTCCATCATCAGAAAAAATTCCTAATTCCAACAATACACAGCCGATTCCCACATCTGCGAATAATACAGCAAATACGGGAACAACCACATCATCTCCCACTCGTGCTTCTGCTACTACTTCCCAAAATGCTAATAATACCCGCATCGAAGCTGGAACTTTAAAGGCTGATACTTTTACATATCAATCCGGTTTCAGTCGGACAATTTTTTCAGGTAACGGTAATGTTGAGTATGGTAATGGAATCCTCGATACCCTTAATTTATCAGATTTTGCGTTCTCTTCAGTTACTTTCAATTATGCTGATAGCGCCCAAGGTGGCGTAGCTCATGATTTGGGGAATGGCATCCGCATATTTGATGCTTTAACCCTTGCTAATGGCAGCGAAATTTTGTTTGAAAGCATTGAAGCGATCGCATTTGCCGACAATACCATTTATTTATCAGAAACAACCAACGATCCTTTATTTAAGCAGCAGTGGAATCTCCATGCAATGGGAGTTCATAATGCATGGCGCTTCACCAAAGGTTCTAAAAATGTGATGATTGGTATCCAAGATACGGGTTTGGGAACTAATAGTAGTGGAAATATTCATCCAGATCTACGTGAAACTAATTATGTTGGTAATAATTATATAGACGAATCGAATGATTTTTCTCATGGTACTCAAGTACAAGGCACTATTGCTGCTACAAGCAATAATGGAATTGGGGGTGCTGGAATTAACTGGATCTCTAATTTGATACACATCGATGTTGTAGGTAAAAATCCTCTTGATTACGACTTAGCTACTGCAACACAAGGGATGATAGATAAAGCTAACGCTCAAGGTAAACGTCTAGTAATTAATATGAGTTTGGCTGGGGGTTACACTTGGGAATTTGAACAACTAATCGCCAACAATCAGAATAATGCTTTATTTGTAATTGCTAGTGGTAATGGAAATAAGAATAATATTTCCAGCCCCGCAGATTTAGCGCAGAAGTACGGTAATGTGGTAGCTGTAGGAGCCTCTTGGGGAGCTACAAATTATAAGGGTGATGCTAAAACACCGGGAAAACGAATTTCTTATCCAGAGTGGTGGGGTTCTAATTATGGCCCTGGTTTAACTCTAATGGCACCATCTGAGTTTGTTAGTAGCCATGCCACTGGTAATGTTTCCAATAACTCTAATTTTCAGTATAACGACAACTTCAATGGAACTTCGGCTTCTACAGCAAACGTTTCCGGTGTTGCTTCATTGATATGGGGTGTTAACCCCAGTCTCAGCGCAGGGCAAATAAAGGCAATAATGTCTGAAACAGCCTATGATTTAGAGAACCCAGGCTATGACAATAAAACTGGTTATGGGTTTGTTAACGCCGATGCAGCAGTGCGGAGGGCTTTAGCTCTTGCTAGAGGCTTTGATTAATTCATTTAATTCATATTGTTTAAGTTCTAAAATAATTTTTCCATCTGTTCAATGTAAGTAGGAATGGCCGCAACTGCACCATTCGAGTTTTGTGACGATCGCCTAAGTCGTGGTAAAAGTGTTGCATCTATAAGAATTTTATAATTGACCGTTGGTATTTAGTAATTGAAATTCAGTATATTTTCAATTGCTAATTATCATTTTTTTTGCGATCGCTTCCTGTCTAATCGGTTATATAAGACTCAACCCCATTACCTAAAGTAAAGCTAATGAAATAGCTTTGATTATAATATTGTTCTTAATCGCCTCTTCATATAATTTGAGTTGAAACCTCAGCTAACAACTTGCACGGGCTATTGAATATCGAAGAAATCATTAAAAATCTCACTATTTCCGGATTTACTTGATTTTTCCTTGAATATAGTAAATTTTTTGTTCTAAAGTTTATTATTTAATCAATTATCCAATAATTTAAGTGTTTTTTTTCTTAATTTATCTAAGTAGTAATATTTTTTTTACTGGACAACGGTAATAAAAATAGAGATCGATCGCAAAAATAAGTATTATTAGTTACAAAAAAAAATAAAAAATCATCACGATAAATCACTTCAAAACCCTATTTTTACGGCTTTTAGCATCTATATGAAGTGTAGCAAAAACAATAAGAGTACTTTGGAATAACTTTATACAACATCGCATTAATACTGAATATATTTAAATAAAATCGATTGCTTGTATATTTCATATCTAAAAAATTTTGTGCATTAAGTGATATATCCCATTTTTTTATTTTCGATTAATAGGTAATTTTTCCCTAGCTATTTTGTGGATGTAAATAGCACTATAGAAATTCCTCTTTAAAAAATAAAGAATTTATAAACCAATATTAAATCTTTATATTAAATTTTTACCTCGCTTAATTCTATACAAGGTGCTGTTGACAAACTTTATATAATAAAAAGCAGTTACTACTATGTCTACCGATAATGCGGAGAACCTTTTGAGTTCTTCAACACCTTTAAATAGCAATCAAGACTGGCAAGTTATCCAAGATACGCTCTCGTTGAATAACAAGAATGATTACTACAGTTTGCAATTGACAAATCGTAGTAAATTTAACCTTGTATTGAATGATTTATCAGATAATGCAGATGTAAAGCTGCTGAATAATAGCGGTTCAGAAATTGCAAGTTCATCTAGCGGGGGTACTAATAATGAACAAATAAACTTAATTTTAGATACGGGTACCTATTTTATTCAAGTACATCAAGTTGATGATACTGAAATTTCCTACGGTTTGGAGTATAGAAGCAATTATATAGCGCAAGAGTTTGAATTTAATACAGAAGCCATTGAAGGTGGTATTAGGCTTACAGATGTAAATATTTTAGATGATGATGGTGACCTAGAAAAATTTGATTTTTGGCTCAAAAAACAGGGTGAAAACTGGAAAAAAGTTGGTCCTGTATCTGAATTTAGCAGCAATAATGATGGTTCAATAGAGTTAAATTACGATATCGGCAATCTTGAAGAAGGAGAATACTATATATGGGGTAGAGCAACCGATGAATTTGGTTCTACAAGCAATGGTTTCGGAAAAGTTTTTACTGTTGCAAATATTGTCAATCCAGAAGTTGAAAATGTAGCACCTACAAACCTGGGCTTTACTGTGGAGCGAATAAGTGGAGGAATTAAGCTTAAGCATGCCAAGGTATACGATGCAAATGGTGCAGATGACATAGAAAGAGTTGATTTTCAACTCAAAGAAGAGGGTGGTGAATGGATTGATATTGATGACGCTCTCGATTTTAGTCAAAATCAGGATGATTCAATTGGTTTTGATTACAGTATCAATGGTTTAGAACAAGGTAATTACGAACTCAAAGCAACAGCTTACGATCGAGATGGGGCAGCAAGCGAACCTTTAAAAACTTACTTCCGAGTTAGTAATGTCGCACCAACTGAATTATCCTTTGAAGTCGAAGTAATTGAAAATGGGTTTCGTCTTACAGATACCAGACTCTTTGATGCTAACGGTATAAACGATCTGAGTAGAGTTGATTTTTGGTTAAAGAAAGAGGGTGGAAACTGGCAAAATATTGCCGATGCAGTTGAATTCCGTCCTAAGATAGATGGTTCAATCGGCTTTGATTACAGCATTGATTCCCTTGAAAAGGGTAATTACATATTGTGGGCAAGAGTTCGCGATGGAGCAGATAATTATAGTAACAGTTGGCAGCAATCTTTTACAATTGGGAACTCAGCACCCAGTCAACTCGACTTTGATTTACAAGAAATAGATGGAGGAATTGAGTTAAATAATGCCAAAGTATTCGATCTTGATGGTGCAGATGATTTAGAAAAAATTGATTTTCAACTCAAAGAAGAGAGTGGTGAATGGATTGATATTGATGACGCTCTCAATTTTAGTACAAATCAGGATAGTTCAATTGGTTTTAATTACAGTATCAACGGTTTAGAACAAGGTAATTATCAACTTAAAGCAACAGCTTACGATAAAGCTGGTGAGAAGAGTGAAGCCTTAACAACTTACTTTAAAGTTAATAATTTTACCCCAACTGAGTTCAATTTTGACATCGAAGTTGTTGAAGATGGTGTTCGTGTTATCAATACACAAGTATTTGATGCAAATGGTATAGACGACTTAAGCAGAGTTGATTTTTGGTTGAAAAAAGATGACAGAGCTTGGGAAAATATCGCCGATGCGGTTGAATTCCGTAGCAATGAAAATGGTTCATTCAGCTTTGATTACAGCATTGATTCTCTAGAATCTGGTGATTATGTATTATGGGCTAGAAGTCGGGATAAAGCAGATAGCTACAGCAATATCTCGCAAAAATCCTTTCAAATTATTGATACATCACAACCAGAAAAAGATTGGTTCGAGTTGAATATTCAAGATGAAAGTATACGTACATTAACTAAGTCATTATCTTCAGACAATAATTTAAGCCGTAACGACATGCTTTCGATTTTTGACGACGTAGGGAATAACGGTGTTGTTGATGCAACTGAAATGAATGATTTGCGTACTATAATTGAAAATGCTTCTGACCTAGGAATGCAAGATTATGTCAGAGTTTTATCGAACAAAGTCGTTAACGGTGATGTTG
>JBHJJJ010000243.1:0-10731 GCA_050042755.1 Rivularia sp. (in: cyanobacteria) | reverse complement strand
GAGGGGGAGAGGGGGTAGAGGGGGTAGAGGGGGGCAGGGCAAACGCCGAACTGTCATTAATTCGGCTATATTGTCAATAAAGTCTGAAATACTCCCATTATTCATTACTTCTTACTTCTTACTCATTACTTCTTACTCCTTACTCAGCCTATACTCTAAATTTAGATGAGTTTGCCCTGTAGAGGGGGGAGAATTTATAATTTCTCACTGCTCACTGTTCACTGTTAACTGTAATTCTTCCTCGATTACTATAGGCAACTTCAGTAATTAAACGATTTGGGTCGTGCAGTTCGGCAATGATATGATGTGTTGCAGTGCTAATATCTAAATCGGGACACAAGTCAATTGCTCTACAAAATACCGATTGCCATTCCCATCGCAAGGATTTTGTTAAACCGAATAATCCACCTGTAATTGCACTAAATTCATTTTTACCCAAACAGCCTAATTCGCCGTCGAGGTGAGTCACCGTTAAGAAACAACTACGTCCTAATTTCGCTGCTTTGCTCAGTGATGTTTTGAGATGTTTGGCGAGGAAAAATACTTGCTTGATAATTGCTGCTTCTGTCTTCTTCTGAGGATGCAGATGAATAAAAACGGCAATTTTTCCGTAATTCGCTTGAATTGCAGTCAATTGCAACTTTATTTGTTCATCGCTACCATTTTTTAGCATTATCTGCTCAATACCTTCTGATAAAGATAATTTTGTTGCTAATTCAGGAAAACTAAGAACTACCACTTGCCAACCTTTTTGTTTGAGAGTTTGAGCGACTCGGGAAGTAAGTTGAGAACCATCATCAGTTAGCAAACAGATATGTGCTGGTGGTAAATCGAAATCTAACCTATCGGGGGGAGGTAGAAACTGTTTTTTTACCTTTACTCGCCCAATATTATGCTTCAGTTCCGATTGCCCATTGTCAACTGTTGAGAATGGCTTTTTTTTTTTCAGTCTCTATTGTCAGAGACTGCATATAATCAACGATTTGTCCGAGGGTTCGCAGTTCTATTTCTGCCATTTCTTCGAGATTCGGTTGGGGTAAATCAGGTACTTGCTCTTGCAATGCTCCGATAATCTCAACTCTTTTAATAGAATCAATCCCCAAATCGGCTTCGATATCCATCTCTAGTTCCAGCATTTCGGCAGGATAGCCAGTTTTGTCACTGACTACAGCCAGTAGAGTTTGACTTAACGTCTCGCTGTCAATTTCCGATAACTGTTTGGCATCATCAATGTCAGTTTTACTTACAGCATGATTACTTTGACTATGGAAAGAAGGTGTTTCCTCAATTTTCTCTTCTTCGTTGCTTATTTTTCCTCCTGTTTTCAAACCCTGCATATAATCGACAATTTGTCCAATGGTACGCAGTTCCACCTCTGCCATTTCTTCAATATTTGGCTGTGGTAAATGTGGTAAAACTTCAAGCAATGCCCCGATAATCTCTACCCGTTTAATGGAATCAATCCCCAAATCAGCCTCGATATCCATATCTAATTCGAGCATTTCTACCGGGTAGCCAGTTTTGTCACTGACTACTGCCAGTAGGGTTTGACTTAAGGTATTGATATCGATGACTGAGGATTCTTCGGGCCGATCTTCGGTTTGATTTTCAGCTTTATTTATAATTCCATTGTTTATAGCATATATTTTCGAGTCATGTCGATTAACTTCAACAGCAGGTAGGCTAACTATAGCGTTTTTTTCTATTAACTTTGTAGAGATTGTATTTTCTACCTTTTCGATGGCTTCTGGATGTACTTTTAATGACGGTACATCATCATTTAACAGGTGTGGATAATTTTGCTGGGTTAATTTGACAAAATGTCTCGTAGATTCAGCCTGTGCTTGTAAATACTGTTTGTGGAGGTGCAGGGTATCTGCTTGATGTTCGTGAACCCGCATGATGCTACGTTCGACGCTTTCAATAATTTGTGCTACAGGTTGGGTTGTTCCCCCCGCCGCAATATTAGAAAATAAAACATTTTGGTGCTGCATCAGTTGGAAAAAGGCTTGGGTGTATTCCCGCTGATTATCTAAATATTGCTTGTGAACTTCCAGAGTTTGACATTGAGTCTGGCTAAACTGTTCGAGAGTAGATTCTAAATCGACCATAAGTTGTTGAGATTCGACTTGCTTCTCATTAATAGAAGGCTCTGATTTTTGAAGAGTTGTCGTTACTGAGGGTTCATTTTGCGAATAGGAAGAACCATTCATTTTGTGACTTGTGTATTCTACCGGCAATTTTTCTTGTGAAGCGTGTTTATGTCCGTTTCCATTTAATACCGATGTCTTACTCCCTTCGGGCTTATTGATTACCGATATAATTTCTTCTCCCCCTGCCCCCTGCTCCCTGCTCCCTGCCTTCGACTTTAGGTAATTTTCTGGCGTAATAGGAGTAGCTGTAGCTAAATGCCCATTACTAATACCATTACTTAATGCTCCATTCCCATTCAAGGCTTCCGTAAATACCGCTTTACTTTTCTCTGGAACGTAATTAACACTACCTAATTTTACATTTAAAGCTTGATTAGAATTGGCTGGCGGAAGCTTTAATTCTAACTGATGGGGGTCAAGATTATCTAGCTGCAAACCAGCAACGCGCAACTGAATTGTAGCTTCTCGGAGTTGGCGATCGCTATCTTTTTGGCGGCTACTATTGAGTGCGATCGCCATATGGGGACGGGAGCCTAAAATCTCATGCACCAAGTTGGGTAAAATACTTCTGGGACCAAATTCCACAAAGCAGTAACCGCCTTTATCATAAATATTTTCAATCTCTTGCTCAAACAGCACTGACTCGCTAATGTGCGCTTGTAGATTTTTTTTAATTGCTTCTGGTTTTTGAGGATAAAGTTCCGCAGTAGTATTAGTATAAACCGGTATCTTAGGAGTATTTAAAGTAACTTCACTAACTGCCTGAGCAAAGGGTTTCTGAGCATAACTAATTAACGGTGTATGAAAAGCACCAGAAACAGGCAAACTAATGGCAGAAAAACCTTTATCTATTAAAACCTGCTTTATCCGAGTAATTTTATCTGTAGCTCCTGCCAAAACTAACTGTTGAGGAGAATTACAATTAGCAAGTTTAAGTTCGGGGAAATGGGCAAGTATTTGTTTAACTTTCGTTACATCACCCTTAACTGCAAGCATTGCTCCCGTATCTCCATGGGCATCCTCGGGTTTCGCCATTGCTTGTCCCCGAGCCTTCACCAAATAGAAGTAATCTTCATCGCACAGAACTTCTGCCGCCCATAACGCCGTGAGTTCGCCAAAACTATGTCCAGCAACAATATCCGGTTTAAAGCCTGCCTGTTGCAGCAATTTATATAAACCAACGCTCAATGCACCAATCGCCGGTTGAGATACTTCAGTTTGTTGCAAAGCCTGGGTTTGTGCCTGTCTTTGTGCGCTATCAAATACCGGCGCTGGGAATACCTTTTCTGAAATAGATGATAAACCTGCCTTGCCAAACAAACTATCGACTTGATTGTAAGTTTGTTGTAGTAAGGGGAAATTCATCACCAATTCCCGTCCCATTTCCAAGTATTGGGAACCTTGCCCAGAAAATAAAGCTACTACCTTACCCTGCAATTCCATTCCTGTTTTGCGGTAATATAACCCTTGCGGATGCTGCCAATTTTCTGCTTCTGGTTGCTTTTTAAACCAATTTATACATATCTGCAATTTCTCAATTGCCTCAGCTACCCCGTCAGCAACAAACCCTAATCTGGCAGATGTAATCGGAATTTGAGCCGATTTAGTTTGATTAATTAACCCTTTATAATACTCTTCCGCCCCATCTGACTCTAACTTAACTAGTGCCGATTCACACTTCGCCAATAATTGTTCTGGGGAAGGCGCAAACAAGATTAACTCTTGGGGAGTGCGATGGATCCGATAAATTTCATCTTGAGTGCGGTATTCTTCCAAAACAATATGAAAGTTTGTTCCACCGAAACCAAAGGAACTAACACCGGCGCGTCGGGGTGTTTCCCCTGCTTGTAACCAAGGGCGAGTTTGTGTATTTAAATAAAACGGTGAAGACTCAATCTCTAACTTCGGATTTGGTTTAGTAACGTTAATCGTTGGTGGTAAAATCTTGTGGTGCAAAGCCAAAGCAGTTTTAATCAAACTTGCGGCTCCCGCTGCGGCTTTAGTATGTCCAATCTGAGATTTAACGCTACCAAGAGCAATAGATTGCTGCGGGGAATTATCTTTATTAAATACAGCTTTCAACGCTGCGAATTCCGCCGGATCTCCTGCGATTGTCCCCGTACCGTGTGCTTCAATTAGACTAACACTCTGCGGTGTAAATCCAGCTTGTTGATAAGCACGCTCCAAGGCTTTCATTTGCCCTTCGGCACGGGGTGCGTAAATACTTTTATACCTTCCATCACTGGAAGTTCCCACACCTTTAATTACCGCGTATATTTTATCGTTATCTCTTTCGGCATCTTCCAAGCGCTTGAGTACCAACATCCCGATACCTTCACCCAACATCATCCCATTTGAATCAGCATCAAAAGGTTTGACATTTTCCGAAGGCGTTACAGCCGGGGTTTTGCTGAAACACACATAAGCCAAAATGGAATTATCTGTATCAACTCCACCAGTCAGCATCATATCGGCACGATGTTCGACTAATTCGCTAATTGCCATCGATAATGCACTTAGGGAACTTGCACAAGCAGCATCAACAACGCAGTTAGTTCCCCCAAAATCAAAGCGTTTGGCGATTCTTCCCGCAACCACATTCCCCAACAATCCCGGAAAAGCATTGGTATCCCAATTGGTATAAGCAATTTTTATTTTTTCAACAATATTTTTTGTATCTTCATCCGATAAACCGTGACTTTTTAAAACTTTCTCCCAAACGGGATATTGCAATCTGGAAACGAAAGGCACCGACAGTTGCCTTGCTAATGCTACCCCCAAGATTACCCCAGTGGATTCGTGATTAAATCCACTATCGGAATCGTAACCCGCATCGCAAAGCGCCTGTTTTGCCACAACCAAAGCTAACAACTGGGAAATATCCGTAACTTCCAACTGATTGGGAGGTAACCCAAACTCCATCGGGTTAAAGTCAATATCGGGGATAAACCCGCCTCTTTTACAGTAAGTTTTATCAGGTGCTTTAGGATCGGGATCGTAATAATCCTCCACACTCCACCGCGACGGGGGAACATCGGTAATACAATCTACACCCCCGATAATTTTTTCCCAATATTCCTGTAAATTCTTAGCTTGGGGAAACAGCGAACCCATGCCAATAATAGCTATGGGGGTTTGTTGCAATTGTTTATTAGTTTGAATAATTTTTATATAATTATCGGAGGTCATTTTTTTTACCTTTATTAGCTCTAATAGCGCCTGTTCGCAATTGTCAATTTCCTTTTGAAACTGAGCTAAAGCAGCGCCAATTTTATTATTTAGCATTTGGCATGAAGAAAATTCTATACCATAAAATATGAAATTGTGAAAAATGTATTGTTAATATATCTTGACTATCAAAAGCAATTATTAGTATTGATTAGCAGTATTAATTTAAATAATTGCTTTAATTATCTTAGAATGCTAATCAAAAATTTTATCGCGAGCAAAAATAGTTTTTATAGTTATTTTCGCTGACCGATCGTGTGAAAAATAGAAGCTTACCCAGTGACTTCAGTAATAAAACGAGAATACAGTAAATTCAAGTCACTTTTTCATAGTAGTTGATTTGAGGTCACATATTTGTGCTACTCCCTAAGTAATAACTGTAGGTGCCGACTATCTTCAAAGGTTAATGTTAATATTAATTTTATTAAATTGTATTTATGTATAAAATATCAACTATCCATCGGATTTTATTTTAGTCTTTTATTATTCCGCGATCCTATCGAAGCAGATTTTCTGCGGAAATAGTAAGATTTTGGCTATAGATTTTGGTTAATTAATTAAATATGAAGGGAATTTGATGAAGCAATATATTTAACTTCGCTTCAATCAATTTTGAAATTCGATCTTAATGTAATCAAGCAAAGAGCTTGTTTGTAATAATTTCGATGTGTATACTAAAAAGAATTAAAAATTTTACGATTTTCAAGCTCACATAAAATTTGTGCGAGGAGGTAAGCTGTTGTGCATTAAAAACCGATAACAGCAAGTCAAAATTAAGTAAGTGAGTCAAGTTAAATATAGAATCTCACTTTCACAACCTCTCCTTAATAACGAGAAGGGAAGGAGTCAGCAGGGTGAGTTTTTATTTATGCTTAAGTAAATAATAAAATGTATTTTTTGTTTGGTTGAGAAAAAAAATATAATCTGTTCGACACGATACAGAAATTTTGTAATTGTTCGTAGTTTTATAAGTTGAAAGCTAAAGTAATGAGTATTATATGCAAAAATTCTACAGGGAACTTCTATGTATTACTCAAAAAAATAAGTGGCATATCAGGTAATATAAAAAGTCAAACATAATATTAAACTTGTTATAAATATTCTCGTAGTCACCTAATTGTAACTTTTCAAACTGTCTCATTGATTGAAAAAAACCTAACAAAGTAATAAACATACTTATTACAGCTTACCGACAATTCTTAGTTAATTTATAAAATATTATGTGGTGATACAGGCAGCAAGTTTATTACAAATGAATCAACAATATCCTCGCTGCGTGATAGATCCAGCCCTTGCCCTATCTCCTTCTGGACTACTTCTATATAAGAATTTAGGAGAAGTCATGGAATTGTGGATAGTGCGAGAACTTTGGTACATCCTCGATAATATTAACCTTTACTTGCAGCGGCCGGAATTAGTTGTGCCAAGAGTTAATACTTCCTCAACAACGCTGTTTGAGAAGCGCGCTTTTTTAGAACAAACCCTTTGGAGCTTAAAAGAATGGGAAAAACTGCGAAGAGAAAAAGACTTAAATAGTTTAAATTTATACTGGCTAGGAGATAACCTGCGAGACTCATTAATTCCTAAAGAGAGGGAACCGGAAATTTTCTCCCATTGGGAATCTTTAGCGCGATCTTTGGATAGCAAAATTAATCAATTTCCTTCAACCAACGATGTTTTAAGTTTAGCTTTTCGAGATACTGTAGCACTGGCTGCGAGTTTAGGATCTGCATTTATTCTTACCTATCAATTACGCGAAGATTATGAAAGAAATATTCCTCCAGATATATGTAAAGCTTTAGCAAATTGGGATATACCTTGTCAAAATTTAACAGAAAAAGACCCGATTGTTGCTCTCGAACGACAATATTTACGTGAAGTATTTGTTAGTGCTGGATTAGCGAAACTTTTCTGGGCTGATATCCATATTGTTGTTCTGCATTTGGTAGTTCCTTCTGCTTCACCTCAAACTAAACTCCAAAAACATCGGGTAATTCCAAAAATTTCCGATCCAGATATACAAAATTTAGAACCTCTTGATTATCTTTGGACAAACATTCAAGGATTTTGGTATCAAATTTAGCACTATTTAGTAACTTTTTAATTTAGTTAAAATTGTATGAATAATTTAGCAAATCTGAATAAAGCTTCTCTTCAAGCATTAACTCAATCAATTAGATTAGGAATTTTAGGAGAATTTAGCTTACAAGACTCTAAATATATGATTGTGTGCTTTGGAAAAAACTCAGGAGATTATGGAGATCAAGATTTGATTCCGTCTGAGGAAGCAGATTACTATTCGATTGTTGGGCGGATTGAAGTTGACGAACAATTCTGTTTAATTGTAAAAGCTAAACATACATTTAAAACTTTAGAGCCTACCATCACAGATTTATTAACCGCACGAGAGTTACAGATTGCTGCTTTCATTGCCCTGGGTTATTCAAATAAACAAATTGCTAATCGATTGCAAATTAGTGAATGGACTGTTTCAACTCACTTACGTCGAACTTTTATTAAACTTGGTGTCGATAGCCGCGCTGCTATGGTTTATCGCTGTGCGCCACTGATTAATCTTCTCTTACAAACAAAAGCAGAACTCTAGATTGCAGACATCATTAAAGATATACCTTTATAAAGCAATAAACCCAGTTGAATAACCGGGTTTATAAAATAATTTATGGAGTAATTAACTATTAACTATTAATTATTAATTATTAATTATTAACTAATTACAAATTACTGAAATAATTTATTCCAGGACTTACGCAATTGTCATAAAACCTTGGTTGGTGCCGTACACTGATTGCCTTATTATTACGTTCAATATTACTGAGTGTACGAGCAACGGCACGGCAATAAAGGGGGAAGAAAATCTACCCCCCTTTTTGCCTCCCCTACAAAAAAAATATGCCAGTTGCGGCCATTCCTATTATTCAATGGAACAAGTTGTACCGCGAGCATCTTCGGCTGTGAACTCGTTGCAATTTTTTAAACTCTCTGACTGTAAAGACCAGCCATAAGGTTTATCAGATGATACTACACCATTAGTCAAGGTAGTTAATCGGAAATTTGCTCCTCGGAAGTTAGTTAAAAACATTTTAGCCCCAGTTAAATTGGCTGCTGATAAATTAGCACTCATTAAAGCAGCAAAAGATAAATCGGCATTTTCCAGAGAAGCAGATCTCAGATTAGCACCTGTCAAAGAAGCACCTGAAAGATTAACATTATTCATCACAGTATTTTGTAAATCCGCACCTGTTAGATCGGCATTTGACAGATTTGCACCTGTTAAATTTGCTCCCTTTAAATTAGCATCACGTAAATTTACTCCTGACAAATCCTTTTGTGATAAATCAACACCACTTAAATCGCACCTTGGACAAGAATCACTTCTTTGAAACAACTCTACATCTTGTGGATTAGCTGCTTTTACTTGTTCTATGAATCCAAAACAAGCTAATAATGTAATACTAGCTACAATTGCTGATTTCATATTCTTTAGAGATACTTATGAAGGTAGAGGTTTTAAACAATTATGTATAGCTATACTTACATATAAAAATACATAATTATATAACAAGTATAAAGAATCTATTAAAAAACTATAAAAAAGTTGTAAATTGTTAATTTTGAACTACTCAATACCACATACAGGTCTTAGAATAGATGACATCGAGATATATACCGAAGCTCTATAGTCAACGAATTATCGAATCCCTCTAGCCCAGTTATATGGTGGCGGAGGGATTCACTAATTTTAGGCATAAGGCTTAGGGAGTTAGGGGTTGGGGGTTAGGAGTTAGGAGTTAGGAGTTAGGGGTTGGGGGTTAGGAGTAAGGGGTTAGGAGTTAGGGCGTGTTTTCAAAGTCGCCATCAGCCGGCATGGTGTGGCTACACCTTCTAATTCCGCCTAGGCGCACTACAGAAAATCAAGATGGGGGAGCCTGCGTAGGCAGGCTTTGATTGTGTAGCCCCAGGCTTTAGCCTGCGGGCTTTTGGAGTTTGAAAACACGCCCTAGGGGTAATAAGTAATGAGTTGTATATAAAACTGTTCACTGCTCACCTCCAGCCTAGAAGGCGCAATACGGGAACGATTAGGTAATTACTTATTCCTAACCAAAAGCTCATGAAGATGCTTAACATACAGAAGAAAGCTATTCTCAGCCACAGTTGTGATAACCCGAATGGAGTAGAGGAGTCCAATATAGTTGGTGATAAACCTAAATTTATTAAACCAGCAAAAATAATCGCTGTACCAAATGCAGTCATTATGGCATGGATGATTTGATGGGAACGAAGTCCTAAGCCTAAAGTGAGAAGTGACATTGCAAATAATATCAGCCCTACCCATCCTTCTCCTTGTTGTGATGCGTATTCTGTGCGGGTGTATAGCTGTAAGATAAACCAGCCCCCGCCATAACCGATTATTCCCATTAATGACGGGATCAAAAATCGTCGCCGCTGATTAAAGCCTCCTGCCAGTGTTATTCCCCAAGCTGTTCCCAAACCCGATACTGCAAATAAAACTATTTCTGAACCCTATAGGGGTTGGGAATTGGATGTAAAAGCGATTAGTAGGTTAGTAAAAAGTTCGCCGATTCTATCGGCGAGAATTGTTTTAGCCAGAAAAAAACCGGCGATGGTACCGATGCAAGCCCCAATACTCGCCAAAATCATTGTCCATAGGGTTTCAAGACAACCACGAATCATCCCTACAATGACTTTGAATGTAAAAACAGTAGTTTGACTAACCCCTTGAGTTGTCCCTACAATAATTTGTTGGATAGATGTTTTAATTCCCGTGAAAAAATCCCATGAGGAATTTTTCGGCAAATATGATCTTGAGTTATTTATATGTGCCAAACGTTTTTGAATAATTACCGCATTTTCTGGACGCGCGTGCACAACTTCTTGTGCCATATCGTCGAGTAAATCTACTAAAAGGGGGTTGACATTGCCACCATTTACAGAAAGTTTTAGTGCTTCTCGCCAATTTAATGCTCCTGTCAAGGGATCTTCTAAATCTTGGGGATTTTTACCCGTAAGTAATTCAATCATTGTTCTCGCCAAGGCGTAAAAATCGGCAGTTGGGCCAACATTACGTCCAGTAACTTGTTCTGGTGGGCTGTAGCCGCTGGAAAATAATCTGGTAGAACCCGATTCACTGCTAGAGTTGGGGAGATTCAAGTGTTTGGCACCACCAAAATCAATTAGCACTAATTGAGCGCCTTCTAAGGTGGGAGAGGGATTACGGAGCATTAAGTTGGAAGGTTTGATGTCACGGTGAATAATCATGTGTTCGTGTAGGTGTTGCAAAATATCCACCGCTTGCTTTAACCATTCGAGC
>JBHJJJ010000242.1:0-5311 GCA_050042755.1 Rivularia sp. (in: cyanobacteria) | reverse complement strand
AACGCATCTAAATTTAGAGTATAGGCTGAGTAAGGAGTAAGAAGTAATGAGTAAGAAGTAAGAAGTAATGAATAATGGGAGTATTTCAGACTTTATTGACAATATAGCCGAATTAATGACAGTTCGGCGTTTGCCCTGGGGTACTACCTATTTATTAGATTATCTATCAAAAAATAAAGTGCCTGATATAAAGTCCGATTAATTATTTACTATAGAAACCCTTTTGAAAAGATTTAGTTATTCTAATTACTCCTAACTCCTAACTCCTAACTCCTAACTCCATTAACTGACATGAAAGAGCAAACTAAAGTTCGATTTTCTCCTGAAATTTCGGACAGACTTTTTTTCTTAGAATTTCTCAAAGCAATAAGTATTACTTCGGTAGTATCCTATCACGCAATATTTGTTCCTCGGTCTACTTTTATAATAAATAATGGAATTTTAGAAACTTTATTTGCTCCATTCAGATTCTGTGTACCGGTTTTTCTAACTATTTCTTTTCTACTTTTTGAACGTCAAATAGCTCAGTCTTCAATACAATCAAAATTACCTTTATTAAAAAAACGTTTAATTCGTCTGGTTATTCCAACTTTATTTTGGTTTACTGTAGCTACAGGATTAAAAATTATCAATGGAAATTCTCATACAGAAATTATCAATGCAATATTAAAAGGCGAAATATTCACAGGTGCTTATTATTTGCTAATAGTATTGCAGCTAATGCCCATTTTTATCTTAATTAGAAATTGGCTAAATCAGCCAAAAAATATTTTCGTTACTATTACCATTCAGGGATTAGTTTTCTTATCTTCTTATGCCACTATTTGTGGTTTCTTTGGAAATCAAATATTAGCATTTTTGGTCGAAATGGAACGTCCCTTAATTATTTATTGGTTTGTTTATATCGCTTTAGGCATATATATCTACAAAAACTTTTCCTGGATAGAGAATAAATCCCGTTCTCTAAGTAAAACTAATAAAATCTTAATTATATGCTGCACTGCTGCAATAATGGCGATCGAGTATAAAATCTTAACTTCACTTTTAGACACCCTACGTCCCTTCGATTATGCAGCATTTTCCTGTATTTTGAGCGTACCGGCAATGTTTATATGTTTTGCATCCATCAAAGAAAATGATTTACCATCACCAGCAGTGATAATAACTAAACTGCTATCTAAATACAGCTTAGGAATTTTTTGTATCAATGGCATTCTCGCGCAAATATTTTTATCCATCGGTACAAAAATATTCAGTCAAGCTAACTTCAGCCTTAGTCAAATAATCGCGATCAAAATTATCGGTTGGATAATATTACTTACAATATCATTACTGTTATCAATGCTACTAAAACGAATGGGATTAAAAAGAGTTGTTTGTTAAATTAGTAGTTAGTTGTTAGTAGTTAGTTGTTGGTGGTTAGTTGGAACGTTGTGAAACTTCCAGCCAGAGCCTAGTAACTATACCAAAGCTAGTTGATCTTTTAATGATTTATGCTAATCTGAAAGACTACCAAGGTAAACCAATACCTGATAATTGATAATTGATCATTGATAATTGATATTAACCTCCTCCAACAATAGTAACTATTTCTAAACGATCGTTTTGCTGTATTTTTGTTTGTTCCCAATATTGACGATGTAAAATTTCGCCATTATACTCGACTGCAACCAAGCGAGGATTATAACCTAATTGCACGAGTAAATCGGGTAAAGTGGTTTCCTCAAAACAACTACGGATTTCACCGTTTACTTGTAACTTAAGACTGTTCATACATCAACTTGCTATCTACTGTAGTCGGGCGATGTAATTGAGATAGAAAATATTGCGTCACCAAAGTTGGTTGCTCAGCTTGCATAATGCTTCGCACTATTGCTACGCGGTTTGCTCCAGCTTCGATTACATCATTTAGATTATTGGGATCGATTCCACCAATGGCAAACCAGGGTATTGGACAATTCTTCGCCGCATAGTTAACATATTGCAAACCAGCTGCTACTTTACCTTCCTTAGTTGGAGTTTCGTAAACTGGGCCAACGCCGACATAATCGGCACCTTCGGTAATTGCCCTTTGCATTTCGTCCGAATTTGTGGTAGAACGACCTATCAATCGATGAGGACCAAGTAAATTGCGGGCAACAGATATAGGCATATCCTGTTGTCCTAAATGTACGCCATCGGCATCTACAGCTAAAGCCAAGTCTACACGGTCATTGACCAAAAATAGGGCATCATAGGTGTGACATAGCTCCTTGAGCTTCCTGGCTTGTTCTAAGCGAATGGCATCATCAGCTGTTTTATCACGATACTGTACCATGCTGAGTCCACCTTTAAGGGCTGCTTCTACAGTCTCAATTAAATTTTCCCTTGGGGAGGTGACTAAATACAAACGCGATCGCAAAAGTTGTTGGTATCGAGAAAACCCCATTAAATTACTTTCGAGAGTATAAACACGATAGCGGATTTGCTTAAATGCTTTACCCATACCGTTTGAATAAAGCTTACCGTATTCTTCAAGCACCCGCAGGGCTTCTTCTACTCGACAGAAGTTAGCTTGTAACAATGATTTGAGACTTTCCCGTTGTTCTTCTTGAGGATGACTAAGCTCTGTGCCGAGATCGCCTGGTGTATTTCGCGCCGCCCTTAGTTCGGAAGTATGCCATTTGGCTACTTCTTGTCGTAAATTCTTGCATTCTCGACTAAAATCGCTATTATTCAAGCCAAAGCGACACCATTCCTCGATAATACGCAAGCCTTCACGAGCACGGTCTAAATTTGCATCTAAAATTCGCAGAACAACTTGCTGTACTTGCTCTTTCTGGCTGTATGGCTCGACCATTACAACAACCCCATTATTGCCTTCATCGTAACAGTCAGCCTGTTTCATGTTCCTAATGTTGTTATCATCGTTGATTTTTTTAAAAAATTGCTTTGTATTAAAAGTAGCTATCATCAGTTATTCGATTTTGGATTAATCTTACGGGATTTTTTCCATAATTGATATAATTTTTGTATCAAACAATACAGCAATATTCTTTTATCTGTTTTGTAAAGTTTGGTGCGAATGCCATTCCCCGCTATTGGAGGTGTCTGCTTCCGAGACTAAGAGAGACCCCAAGACGGGACTGGCTGAACTTTCCGCAAAATCTCAAATTACTTAACAGACAATTCCAGTGATATTTTGAATGTCGTCAATCAATTTTGGATTTTGGATTTGCGATTTTGGATTGTCCCCATAAATAAATTTAGGGGCCCCTCGGATTTTGGATTAACGATTTTAGATTTTTCCATAGTTAAAACTAGGGGCCCCTCAACCAATCAATATTCAATCCAAAATCTTAAATCTTAAATCTAAAATATTTCGGTCACTTTGGATGTAAGGAGTGCGAGAAAAGTGATTAAACACCCCAATTCATTTCGGCTAAACAAGACTAATATTCTGTGGTTAAAGCAGACTATTCAAGCCTTGAAATCATGTTCCCACCTCGAATCTCATATGCGTACATCTTCTATCTTTCCCGTTCTATTTTTCACAGTAAGCTTAACTACAACAACTACGGCTTTACTGAGTCTAAACTCTAAGGCAGCCATTGCTCAGGTACCATTGATGTCTCCTGGTGAAACCCTCAATGAGAGTTCAATTTCTCAGGTTAATGTACTGTTTGTCAACCCAAGTATTGGAAATGACACAAAGACAAATGGTAGCGAAAGTACTCCATTCAAAACGATTACTCAAGCGTTACGAGTTGCCAAAGACAATACGGTAATTAGACTAAGCAAAGGTACTTACAGCACCCAAACGGGAGAACAATTTCCCTTAATAATCAAAGGCGGCGTTTCCATTCAAGGGGATGTTGGCAGTCGTGGTAAGGATATTATCATTCAAGGGGGTGGTGAATATCTTAGTCGCTACTACGGCAGTAAAAACATGGCTATTTTTGCTACTGGTAAAGCTAGATTAGCTGGCGTGACGGTAATAAATCCCAATCCTCGCGGCTACGGTTTGTGGATTGAATCCGAACGGCCAATTGTAGAAAAAAATACCTTTACTGGTTCTACCCAAGATGGAGTTTCAGTAACCGGTACAGCTACGCCTCAAATTCGCAATAATTATTTTTATAGCAACGGTGCGAATGGGATTACAGCTTCAGGAAAATCTCAACCTTCTATCGAAAAAAATACCTTTCAAGATACGGGCTTTGGGATCAATATTGCCCAAAATGCATCTCCTCAAATAATTAGTAACAAAATTTCACATAACAGAACCGGCGTTGTAGTTCAAGCATACTCTCGCCCTGTTTTGCGAAATAATTCTATCTTTAACAACAAAGAAGACGGTTTGGTAGCAATTTCTCAAGCAATGCCAGATTTAGGTAATTCATCCAATCCAGGCGGCAACCAATTTAGTTTCAACGGGCGCTATGATATCAACGCCGAAGCTGCCAAACAAGAAATTTCCGCTTACGGTAATAAATTAGCCAGCGCGCGAATTGCCGGAAAAATAAACCTTACAGCTACTGCTGCACCGGTAAAAGCAGCAATTCCTCAACCTCCCAGACGCACGCCAACATTACTCAAGCCTCCGTTGCGTCGCTCCAATACAACTCAAGAACAAAAACTACCAACAACACCCAGCACAAATAGCGAAGAACAATTCAATTACGTGAAAGTGCAGCAGAATACAATCGAATTCGCCGCACCCGAAATAGCATCTCAACCCATAGCACCAAAGCCAACACAGCCCCCAGCAAATACGCCTTCATCATTGCCAATACTGCAACCAGCCCCAACAGGTGAATCAGCACTTTTAGCCCTTCCTAACGCCAGAATTCCTTTAAATCAGAATGGCAACATGAATATGCCAGCACGGAGAGTTGCAGCAAATTCAACACAAATAGGTTTGGGTTATCGGGTAATAGTCGAAGCAATAACTTCCAGACAACAGGAACTAGTAAAATTCATTGTTCCCGACGCATTCCGCACCCTCAGAGGAGGAAAAAGAGTATTGCAAGCAGGAATATTCAACAATCGGGATAAAGCCAACGAATTGCTCAGACAATTCAAAAACAACGGATTAAAAGCCCGAATCGAGACGATGAAATAACAGTTAACAGTAAGGAGTAAGGAGTTAGGAGTGAGGAGTTAGGAGTTAGGAGTTAGGAGTTGGGAGGAGTTGGGAGGAGTTGGGAGGGAGTAGGGAGGAGTTAGGAGTAAGTAGGGAGTAGTGAGTAGTTAAAAATTATTTGTTCTCCCCATAAAACCAAACACCCAAAAAAAAAAAAAAACAAAAAAAAAAAAGAAAAAAATAAGA
>JBHJJJ010000241.1:0-8645 GCA_050042755.1 Rivularia sp. (in: cyanobacteria) | reverse complement strand
ATTATCATAACGTGCGATTTCGGAACCCATTAATTTCGCATAATCATTGTTAATTGCAGGATTTTCATCGGTATAACCGGATAAATACATGGTGTCAGTTTCGGGAAAATATTCTACCCTGCGTAAGTCGCCAAATATTTTCGGATGAGCGATTTTTTCCATCTTGCTGTAACTGTACATGGGGTTTCCATTTTTATCGAATCCCTGTAGGGGAAAATGACGAATACCAACACCATCTTGAGTACGCAAGTTTTTCCACACGTCACCTTTACTATCTACCCTCCATCCACCAATAAAAGGATGATCTTCACTTATATCGTATTCATTGCTTTCAAATTTACCGTTACCATTTTTATCGCGCCAAATCCATTCACCATCACCCGGTTGAAAGGGAGGAAAATCTCCTTCTATAGCAGGTTGTTTTCCACCACGCGGGTGAGAAACCACAAACATCCCTGAAGGTATAGCAATTTCACCATCGGTTTTCTCATTAAAACGGTAAATTTGCATCATTCCACCGAACATATTCGTCAGGTACAAAAATTTTCTACCTTGAATGCGGCGCACAAATGTTGCATCTGGTGCAGTATGTAAACGGGGATCTTGAGGATATTTAAAAGGGTTTAAAGTATAACCTGCGTAGGTTGCTTCTTTACCTCCCGATTTGCTGTAATCCATCGCAAAACGTTCATTCTTGGTATATACATCCAAGCCGTCTGTTTTGGGATCGGCATCAGCGTTATCTAAAAATTGCAATCCTAATAACTTCCACTGTAATTTACCCGATGGGGAAAACTTACGTAAATCTACTCCAGTACGCTCAAAGCCATCATTACTAATATAGATATTACCAGAACGATCGCTACCGACTCCCGAAATACCGGCAAATTTTAAATCTTTAACTTTTCCAGGAATTCCGGCATAAATTCCACCTTTTACACCAAAGGTCTCAATTTGTTTCGGCTTATTTTTAATATCGTAAATTAAAATTTGCTGATTCGGACCATTTTCTGCAACCAAAAGTCTACCGCGATTATCGACAGCAACTGCACTGGGATTCTGCAATCGAGAAATCACTCCCGGTAGTTGTTTACCTTGTTTTGAATAATGTACGATATCTTTATCTCGAATTATCCATAAACTCCCTTTTTGATCGACAGTAATATTTCCAGGTTTTTTGACATTAAAACTGCGTAATGCCTCCATTGTCGAACTATTGTAGACGCGCACCTTATTCGCTGCATTATCGCTGACAAACAACTCTCCACCTAGAGTTGCTAATCCCGTTAACTCCGAATTGGTACTAACAATCAACATACTTTTATCCCACCCCTTCCCATTCGGAAAAGGTGCAATTTTCCCATTTAAATCGTAACGTCTAACACAATACCACTTAGTTCCTTCCGGTGGATAACCTTCTTTTTCTTGCTGAATCCACGATTGTTCCATCGCCACATACATATACTTATTATCAGCTGCGATCGCAACTCCACCGCTTCTTCCCCAGCCGTGTAAATCGTCAGCTTTACCAATTACATCTCCATCTTTATAAATTCCAACTTCTCTACCTGCTTCATCCCATTCACTATTCGTATAAATAGTTCCATCAGGTGCAACATACATCCCACTAATTTGAATTTGTACCCATTTATCGCCACCACCGAAACTATTACCAATCCAGGAATTTATATAACTTTCAGAAGAAGCCGCAGGAGTTATTTTTCCATCTATATGAATTGCAAATAAAATCGAAAAAGCCAAAGCAGCACTTAAAATTAACAGGAATTTTTCAGTCTTGCTCCATCTGATATTGATGTTACTAAATAAGCTTTGAAGATACGAATATAATTTCATATTGTTATTTATTTGCTGTTGTTAAATTCTACCCAAAATTATCATCAATTTATGTTTTATCTGCTTATCTTATTATTCTTTAATTGCTAACTATCAATTATTATCAAGTTTATCTATCAAAGATATAGAGATAAACAATAGATATTTTCCACAACTAAGTAGGTACGCGGGAAAAATTATTGTTATGACAAGTGAGTAGTCAATAGTGAGTAGGAATAAGGTATATTGGTCATTTACATTCTTTTACATAGTTTGATTTATTTATGCCTACCTACTTACTTCCACCATATATAGGATTCCTAATTTATTTTTATGTCCTGCGGACACGCTACGCTAACAAAAACCTCGTTCTAGTTTTTATTTCTTATTCCCTGTTTCCTATTCCCTACCACAATGAACAACTATGGCTTCAATATATATTTTGATTCATATCTAATTTTAGATAAATTTCAAAATGAATGTAGTAAGTATATAAAAATAAAGAAAAGTCAGTATTTTCTGACTCCGAATACCCTATACTTTATATACCGACAAAGTTATGGAATTCAGCTTTCACCAATAAGAATAATAATGAATCGCAACATTTTTATTTGTTTTACATAAAATTCATGAAAGTAATACAAAACTTTTAAATAAAAATTTAATATTTTAAATATAAAAGAAGAAAATAAATAATATTGATTATGCCAATGGTGACAATAAGTATGTTTATATACATGCAAATTAATCTAAAATTGTTTTTCGATAAATCGCTTCATAGTAATCAATTGCTTAGGGATGAATAATTTCGAGTAGCGATCGTCAAGGATTTCCTTAAAAGTTTTTTAAAAGAAAAAACTTTTAAGGGTGCCTGTGAATTGTATGCACCATCGGACAAAATCCGACTATCTCCACGAAAATAGATGTAAACAAGTTAAAATTAGACGGTTTATATTGTTCAAGCGATAAATCTTTAGATACACAAAATACTACACACACAACGACAAGACTTATATTGAGTCTAAAATTGCAGGAAAATTATATTAGTTATAGGGGAATATTAAAAGTGATATGTAATGAAATATTGTCTACAACGTCAGTCAAACCAGCATCCATACTGTGCTTGGGTTTGGGCTGGTTTCCCAAAACTCCCGGAGGATTAGAACGGTATCTTTACGAACTGACACTGAGGTTAGCAAAAAATAAAGATCGAGTTGAATTATGCGGGGTGGGTTTACCCGAAGATGAAACGAACATACCCATCACCATGACAAATTTAGCTGCACCAGATGCAACGATATTGCAAAGATTATGGGCAGTGAGGAATAACTTTAAAAAAACAAGAATAGCTAAGCCAGATGCAGTAAACTTACACTTTGCCCTATATAGTTTGCCAATATTAGACTTATTGCCCGAAGATGTCCCAATAACCTTTAATTTTCACGGCCCTTGGGCATCAGAATCTCAAGAAGAAGGAGTAGATAGTATCACAGCATTGCTGAAAAAATCGATCGTAGAGCAAAGAACTTATAAACGCTGCGATCGCTTTATAGTTTTAAGCAAAGCATTCGGTAATATTCTGCACCAAAGATATCAAATTCCCTGGGAGAAAATTTATGTAATCCCTGGTGGAGTCGATATAGATCATTTTAAACCCGACTTATCAATCCAAGAAGCACGTATCAAGCTAGGATGGTCTATAGAACGTCCTACCTTATTTACATCCCGGCGTTTAGTGCATCGCGTCGGACTTGATAAATTACTTATAGCAATAGCTCAAATTAAACCAAAAATTCCCGATATATATTTAGCGATCGCCGGACGTGGTCCATTACAAACCAGTTTACAGCAACAGGTGAGTGAATTGGGACTAGAAAACAACGTAGAATTCTTAGGTTTTCTACCCGACGAACTTTTACCAGTAGCTTACCAAGCAGCAGACTTAACAATAATGCCTTCTCAATCCTTTGAAGGATTCGGGTTAGCAATAGTAGAATCCCTAGCCTCGGGTACTCCAGTAATATGTACCCCCGTCGGTGGAATGCCGGAAATTCTCGAACCATTTTCACCCGATTTAATTACTGATTCCATCGAGGTAGGTGCCATCGCTGAAAAACTAGAACAGGTATTAGACGGAAAAATCGTCAAACCTTCACGAAAACAATGTCGCGAATATGCAGTTACCAACTTCGATTGGGATAAAATCGCTCAGGAAGTCAGGAAAGTGATATTAGGCGAGAGTTGATAGAGGGAGATAAAGAGCGATAGCGGAGTTAGGAGTTAGGAGTTAAGAATTAAGGATTATAATTTCTGTCACTCTTCCACCTCTCCCCACTCTTTCCCCTCTCCTCCTACTCCCTGCAACATATTCCCTACTTTCTTTTAATTATGAAAATTTTATTTTTAGATCAAAGCGGTAAACCCGGTGGTGCTGAGTTATGTTTAATCGATATTGCAAAACCTTATCAAAAGAATTGTTTGGTAGGATTATTCGCTGATGGTGCTTTTAAAGAGTTATTAGAAAAAAATCATATCCCGGTAGAAATATTAACGAAACAAGCAATACAAGTCAAAAAAGAAAGTTCTTTGACTCAAGGATTAGCAAGTATTACTCAACTGGCACCTTTAATAACCAAAGTCGTAAAAATTGCCAGAAACTATGATTTGATTTACGCCAATACTCAAAAAGCATTAGTTGTCGGTGCAATTGCTAGCTTTTTTAGCCGTCGTCCCTTAGTATTTCACTTACACGATATTCTTTCACCAGAACACTTTAGTCAAACAAACCGTCGTATCGCGGTAACTTTAGCAAATCGAGCATCCTTAGTAATTGCCAATTCTCAAGCTAGTAAAAAAGCCTTTATTGAAGCAGGAGGAAACGCAAAATTAGTAGAAATAGTTTACAACGGTTTTGACCCGCAAAAGTATATAAATAACGAATCTGAAATTCAACAAATTAGACAAAAATTAGAACTAGAAAATAAATTTATTGTCGGACACTTTAGCCGTCTTGCACCTTGGAAAGGACAGCATATATTAATTGAAGCACTAGCGAAATGTCCGCCAGAAGTAGCAGTAATCTTAGTTGGAGATGCTTTATTTGGCGAACAAGATTACGTCAAAGAACTACACCAACAAATTGATGCATTACAGCTACAAAACCGAGTTAAATTTTTAGGTTTTCGTAACGATATTCCTCCCCTGATGGCAGCTTGTGACTTAGTTGCACACACCTCCACCTCTCCCGAACCTTTTGGAAGAGTAATTGTAGAAGCCATGCTATCCGGAACACCGGTAGTAGCAGCAGCATCTGGTGGTGCAGTTGAGTTAGTTGAACCTGGTATAAATGGTTTTTTAGCAACTCCGGGAAATCCCCAGGAACTTACCCAAGTAATTAACACCTGTCTTCAAGACAAACAAAAGACTGACGCGATCGCGAAAACAGCCCGCAACAACGCCAGTCAACGTTTTAATGTAGCCAATATCAATCAACAAATCGTTCAACTACTAGGAAAGTTAGGAGTTAGGAGTTAGGAGTTAGGAGTAATGAGTAATGAGTTATGAGTAATGAGTTATGAGTTATGAGTAATGAGTTATGAGTTATGAGTAATGAGTTATGAGTTATGAGTTATGAGTTATGAGTAATGAGTAATGAGTTATGAGTTA
Organism: Rivularia sp. (in: cyanobacteria); assembly: GCA_050042755.1. Lineage (GTDB taxonomy): Bacteria > Cyanobacteriota > Cyanobacteriia > Cyanobacteriales > Nostocaceae > Rivularia. The sequence goes on along the minus strand of JBHJJJ010000241.1, from coordinate 3,146 downwards.
TGAGTTATGAGTAATGAGTAATGAGTAATGAGTAATGACTTTTGACTTTTGACTTTTGAATTCTCCCCATCTCCCCATCCCCCCATCTCCCCATCCCCTTATCCCCCTTTCCCCTCAAGCCGCTTCTCGCAACTGAGGCTTTTGTGATGTTTCGGGGAACGAAAATTGCAACTGCTCCGAAACTGGTGCTTTTTCTTGCTGCAAAACTTCCACATCAATATTTACGCTTATCAAATAATTACCCTCATCAGCACCAACCGCTTCAGCTATTAGTTTCCCAATATCTGGACGTTTAGAACTAAGCACGTCTCGCAAAATACATCTATCCCATTCGTGCTTAGCAGTAGGGTTGATACTCAAAATAAAATGCTTAACCATAGGACAAATTTAATTTATCAACTCAGCGGCTTCTACAGAGCCATTTCTTCTATTATAGTACTAATGAACTATTTAGGCAATATTTCTTTAGGAAGAGGGAAATTTTGAGCGAGAAGACTGATGATTTCAACCAAAAAGCCTTCAAATACCTGCTCAATCGTTGCAACTATCATCACTCGCGACTAGTAAAAGAAAGCTTCTTGCGAGTGTTGAGACGAGTTTATAACTGGTTATTACCACGTTCACTGTTCATTGATAATTGTTCATTGTTCACTGTCATGGTACTGCTCACTGAATTAAGCCATACAGCTTGCTGGGGTACGGGAATTGAAATTCCGGCTTTATCGAAAGCAATTTTGAGACGACGGCGATATTCTCGCGCTACATCCCATTGTTTGAGGGGTTGGGTTTTAATCCAGACGCGAACTACCAAACCGCGATACGCGAAGCGTGATGCCTCCGGCATATCGCCAAAGTGTTCGACTCCTAAAACTTGGGGTGGTTCGATAATTTGATGTTCCCATAGGGCATCTTTATCCATTTCTAAACCAACTGTTAAATTATCGTGAATATTTTGCAAACGTTCCTTCAAAGAAGCTCTTGGTGCTGCAATGGAAAACAAACGTCTTCCATCCAAATAAACCCAGCCAGTAACAATTCTATTTTCTGAGTTGGTTACACCTAACGAAGGTGGTTGTATTTGAGAAAAAAAGGGAATCTGCGCCATCCCCACTTCACTGCTTAATCCAATGCTTATCAACATCGAACATAAAGCGATCGCAATCAATCCGCTTCGCAATGGATACCTCCAAGAATCAACTATAACGAAGTTAACCGACATAAATACTGACAAATAGTTTCCGCAAATGTACCTATCGATCGGCGAGTTTTAATCCAATTTGGTATCAAATTTTGCAATCTAATATACATTTATTGACAATTAAGTTGTCAATATAGCAATTCAACCGAGGAGAATCTGAATTCATAGTTAGGGCAATCTTACCTTTAACCTCAGAAGCGCCAGTGAAAAAACATAAGTAAGTCACTCCATGGAACCTTAAAAAATGGGGCAGCGTTGTTTCGGAGTATTTTCGATATGATCGGCTGCCCCATTTTTTTGCGGAAATTGTCAAGGGTTCCCATGAGAATTTTTTCTCCTAAAAAATTCTCATGGGTGCCCGTCAGCAGAAATAAACCCAACTATATTACTGAATGTAAACTGGCTCCAAAGCTTTGTTATTATTCACTAAGGCTGAAAAGTTGCGACTCTGTCGGAGACAGGCCACTTGCTACAACCGAGGGGACCTCGGCAACGCAGTGGCTCCCCAAGACCGCACTTTATGTCAAGCACGGACACGCTGCGCGTATCACCCTCCGGGTGACGCAAGCTACAGCGCGGCACGACTCGTCAGAGTAACGCTATTCACCATTCACTACTCACTTGTCTTAATTACTATTTTCAACGCCAACCTACTTATGGGATTTAAAAAATAGATACAAATCATGCTCAATATTTGCCAGACTTGGTCTAATCTAGTAGAGTGCGTCTTGTAAGACGTAATTTTTTCATCTGAAAGAGGAACTATTTGATGACTGCAACATCTCCCCGATTAAAGCACGAGGTTAAAGACCTCGGCTTAGCTGCTTTGGGAAGACAACGTATCGAATGGGCTGGACGTGAAATGCCTGTTCTACGACAAATTCGCGATCGCTTTGCTAAAGAAAAGCCTTTCGCAGGAATCCGTTTAGTAGCCTGTTCTCACATCACAACAGAAACAGCACATTTGGCAATTGCTTTGAAAGCAGGTGGTGCGGATGCACTGCTAATTGCTAGCAATCCTTTGTCAACTCAAGACGACGTAGCTGCAAGTCTCGTCGCCGATCATGAAATTCCAGTCTTTGCTATCAAAGGCGAAGATGACGAAACCTATAAACGTCACGTTGAAATAGCTTTAGATCATCGTCCTAACATCATTATTGATGATGGTTCTGATGTAGTTGCGACTTTAGTAAAAGATCGTAAAAATCAACTTTCCGATATTATCGGTACCACAGAAGAAACCACCACCGGAATTGTCCGCTTGCGTGCAATGTTGAATGACGGTGTACTGTCATTCCCAGCAATGAACGTTAACGACGCTGACACCAAACATTTCTTCGATAACCGCTACGGTACCGGACAATCAACCCTTGATGGAATTATCCGCGCTACCAACGTTCTATTGGCTGGTAAGTGCATTGTTGTTGCTGGTTACGGTTGGTGCGGTAAAGGTTCTGCACTCCGTGCTAGAGGCATGGGTGGTAACGTTATCGTTACTGAAATTGACCCCATCAGAGCTATTGAAGCAGTAATGGATGGTTTCCGCGTCTTGCCAATGGCAGAAGCAGCACCTCAAGGTGATTTGTTCATCACCGTTACTGGTAACAAGCACGTAATTCGCCCCGAACACTTCGATGTAATGAAAGACGGCGCGATGGTTTGTAACTCCGGTCACTTTGACATTGAAATTGACCTCGCATCTTTGGGTGCAACAGCTACTGAAGTTAAGGATGTTCGTCCTTTCACTCAAGAGTACAAGTTGCCTAGCGGTAAGTCAGTTGTTGTTCTTGGTGAAGGACGTTTAATTAACCTTGCGGCTGCTGAAGGACACCCCAGCGCCGTTATGGATATGAGTTTTGCTAACCAAGCTTTGGGTTGCGAATACCTAGTGAAGAATAAAGGTAAGCTCGAACCCGGTTTGTACTCCATTCCTGAAGATGTAGATAAG
>JBHJJJ010000240.1:0-4971 GCA_050042755.1 Rivularia sp. (in: cyanobacteria) | reverse complement strand
AGCGACAAATTCTACCCCCGCTACCCCCTCAACCCCCTCTACCCCCTCTCCCTCTCTACCCCCTCTCCCTCTCTACCCATCTCACTTCTTCTAGTAAAAACACAGAATTGTCATCAAGTACCCAACTGTTGATATCTCCTGCTTGACCTTTTTGTACGGAAACGATGATATAAGAATATTCTTGCCAAGCACAGTTACGGTCAAATTCTGAAGGGATGGCGGGATAATCGGGATGAGAATGGAAAATGCCAATTATATTCAGATTACGTTCTCTAGCAGATTTTTGAAGTTGTAACATATCTTGGGGTGCGATTGTATATCTGCGTTTTCTACTGTATGTTATGTCGTCTTTGGGAAAATCACCTGCTGTTTCACAATTCCAAGCATTTTGGGTGGGAATGATTTCAACAACTGTTTTGCGATCGCCATCTATATTACCTAAGATGACACCGCAACATTCTTCTGGATAAGTGCTTTCCCCATGGGATTTAATGATTTGTAAGTGTTCTTTGTAAAGTTGAATCATTTTGATCGTGTAGTATCATGTCCGCTTAAATCCGATCGTATCGATGGGAATTGGTAAGTGGTAATAAAAAAGCTATTAGCTTGTTTAGGAATTAATTAGCCAAACTCGATTTTACTATAAACAAAAAATGAGTACTCTGTGTAATACTTACGTGAGTTTTTGGCACTAAAGAAAATTCAATATAAATATATGTATTAAAAAAATCTTCAAATACTTATTGTACCGATCATTTATTTGACCTGTAATCCTAATATGTATTTGTCTGGAAAAAGATAGAGATATAAATCTTTAAATACCTGATTATATGGGTTTTTTACTTTTTAATTTGAAGTCATTTTTGTTATTGCCTACTTCCTTTGATTTCAATTTGATGATTTTGAACTTTTTTAATTCCGCGATTAAATATACATTTAACATTCATACGCGCAAATTATACGTAATTATCTATAAGAATAAAAATACGGGATTTTTCTCAGGTTAATTGCCAAAAATAGCAATTACAGTTGAGAAATATCTAAAAAACAACTTATATGCTAATCCGAATAACCTTGTTGTCTCTGATTTGTCTAATGGTTGTTGGCTGTCAAAGGAAAGAAACTAACAATTCAGTAACTCAATCGCTGAGTGCAGAAAAAAGTCAAAACTCTGTAGAATCAGGCTCAAAATCACTAGAAAGTCCAGCAACAAAAGATGATAAACAGATAGAGCAGAAAATTGCTACTGGAACAGTCAATCCACTGAATAATACTGGTAGTTTTATGACTCTAACACCAACAGGACAAACTAATGCTTTGAATAATCCTATTTACACACTTCGTCTATACGCAAATGGAGAGTTAATTGATAGTTTTTTAACAGTTTCTGGACGTACACATACACAAAACAGAAATCGCCATCAAAGCGGAACTGAGGCTCCCTTACCAGATGGTAAATACATCGTCGCTAAGTCTACAATTCCAGGAGCGATCGCCGAAGCAGGTGACCGTTTTCTACCTATAGAACCTAGATTTAAAACAGGGCGTTCAGCTTTAGGTTTTCACGTAGATCCATCCTTTAATAAAGATAATGGAGAAGATGGTACAGCAGGGTGCATCGGTTTAATCGCTAAAAAAGATTTGGATAAGTTGTTGAGCTTTGTTGCAAATTACCAACCTAAATTTCTCGATGTCAAAATTCAATATAGGAATTACGCAACTGAAAAGATAAATTAAATATTATAGCCGTTTTAAATTAAAAAAGTTCTCAAATCCTCTATTATCAAGCTTCAGTTTATTTTCAAGTGACTGAGTCTTATATAGGGGATTTCATGCTTAGTCTAGGGCAACTGCTTGGAGGGCTATTTTGATAGCAATTTTTTCTTGATTGGCTAAATTTATTTTAAATTAAATAATTTACTCAAAAAAAGAAGAATTCTATTTTAGATCATTTTTGTGAGCTTTACCATGTCTCTAATCGAGTATGAATATTATATTTTTTTTGCAAGATAATTATTAAACGTAATGTCTAAACTTATGTCCAAATAATCGCTTTAGAACTATTGACTAAGTAAATATGAGAATTGTAGTATTTCGATGTAGGAATTATTTCTCAATGTAGGAATTAGAGGAACAATTCCTTCGTATAAAACTGTTAAGTTCTGCGATCGGAAAGAAAGCATCATGGCACAAAATAGTATTCCCAGCAGCCAAACCAGTAATACTCCGGTTGTACTGGGAGAATTTGGAGAATCTTTAGAAGTTTTTGGTACATTGGAAGTCTCGGGGGAAGATCCTGCTGTACTAGCACAAGACATTCGTAATCGCGTTGAAGTTGAGGGAGGTGGAGTTATTCGTGGTGAAACCACGGGAATCCAGACTACTGAAATTGATACCAATATCATAAACGAGGGTACCATTGATGGAGGTGTGGATGGTATTGATTTCGTCAATGACAGTGGAGCTTCGGGTAGAATTCGCAATAAAGGTACTATCACCAGTGCCAGTCGCGCTATCAATATTGGTGGCAATGCAGTAGGAGTGGTTAATGAAGGTTTTATTACTACTACTGCCGATCCTCGCAATGGTACTGTTTATAGTGATGTAACGGCAAACAATTATTTCTTAGATAACCGGGGACTAATTGATGTCGGTGAAAATCTTAACGGTGATGCCATTTCTTGGGAATTGGGTGGAAATATTACAACTTTTATAGTCAACTCTGGATTAGCACAAGGTAGAGGTGTACCGATAGAGAATAATCTATCCTCAGCAGTGCGTTTGTTCCGTGCTCCGGAAGGTGAACAATTTGTATCATTCAATGGCAATATTGATAATTCAGGTCAATTAATTGCTGAAAATGGTGCAGCTGTAGTTGTTCAAGAAGGCGTAGTACTAAATGGTTCTATTCTCAACAGTGGTGGAATTTCTAGTGTTAACTCTGAAAATGGTGTTGGTATTGACTTTGTAAATGGCAGCCAACTCAATGGCGAAATTCTCAACACTGGTCTAATTAATGGCGGTTTTACTGGTGTTAATTTTGATAATGGAGGCCAAGTCTCAGGTATACTTCGCAATAAGGGTACTATAACTAGTGATAGTCGCGCTGTCAATATTGGTGGCGATAATATTGTAGTCTTTAATGAGGGCTTGATTACTACTACAGGTGACCCTCGTAACGGTACTGTTTATAGCGATGTTACTGCAAACAATTATTTCTTAGAAAACTTCGGAACAATTGATGTTGGTGAAGGTAATAATGGTGATGCAATTTCTTGGGAATTAGGTGGAGATATTGCAACTTCCATAGTTAACTCTGGATTAGCCCAAGGTAGAGGTGTAGCGATTGGTAATAATCTATCTTCTGCAGTACGTTTGTTCCGTCCTGATAACGATGAGATTCCAGAAGTTGTTTCATTCAATGGAAATATCGAAAACTTTGGTACATTAGCAGCCGAAAATGGTGCAACGATCGCTATTCAAGAAAACGTGAATTTGAATGGTTTTATCATTAACGATGGAACTATCGATGGTGGAGTCTATGAGGATGGACAATTAGCGATTGATGCTCGTGATGCTGCCGACACTGTTCGAGTTGTTAGCGAAGGCATAATCAATGGTGATGTATTACTCAGTGTTAACGATGACTTGTTTGATGGTAGTCAAGCAGGAACTAGTTTTGTTGTTGACGGTGGCGCTGGGGATGACACTATTAAAGGCGGTTTTGGTGCAGATACTTTAACAGGTGGAGATGGTAGCGATAATTTTGTCTTTAACAGTTTCCCATCTGCAGATGGCCCCGATATCGTTACTGACTTCACTACTGCTGAAGATGGCTTAGCCTTTGGAGGAAACAACTTCGGTATCGATGAATTAAACTTCCAGCAAGCTGAAAGTAGTGATTTAGCTGGGGATAGTAATTTGCTCGTATTACTCGATCCTTTTGCTAATGCAGGAGCAGCAGCGGCAGCAATTGCAGATAGCAGTATTACTGCTGACGAAGGTGTATTTATTTACTTCAATCAGACTTTAGGATTTTCTAGAGCGGTGTTCTCTAGCGATCTCGGCGATAATGGTTCTTTCAATGTTCTCGCGAACCTTACAAGTCTTACAGATCCAGGAGTTCAAGGAGAATTTTCTGCTGATAATTTTGATTTAGTTTAAAAAATCGGAAGTAGAGAGTCTCTATTACTCTCTACTCTCTTTTTATTTGCTGGATATTCCCATCTGTTTTAGCAAACGATTAATGTGCCTTCCGCTGATTTGAACACCGAATTCTTGAGCCAAATGTTTGCTTAACCATATATCTGTCCAAGAAGAGAATGCATAGCCATACTTGCGGGGAGAATGGCTGGCTATTTTTTTTAAATGTTCCATATATTCATTACTAATGGTTTTTGGCCTACCTACAGGAAGATTATGCCATTTGTATGCCATACCTTTTTGGACAATACTTATCCAGTCACTTGCCATGCCGCGAGAACAACCTACTATTCTACATATTTCAGTTTGAGATTTCCCTATATCTGCCAGCAGCATAATTTCAATTCTCTTTTGATATACTAGCTGTAAATTTCTTTGTAAATATTGAATTAAAACTTGACGCTCAAAAGAAGTAAAAAATTTACTTTTTACAAAATTTTGATCTCTGAAAATTAATTTAGACTCTTTATAGTTGTTAGACATAATTTTCACCGGCTATAGTCTGTTCAACTAACTAACTCAAAAGACTATTGAAAAAAAATATCGCGCAAATAAATTGTTGCCAAACATATATTAGTTTACTTAATATCCTTTATTCAATGTTAAAGTTTCTTGATAAATTCATCTTTACTTCATATATAGCTTGATATTTAAAGCTCGTCTTGATGTTTTTTTTATATTTAGGACTTACGCAACCGGCACATTTTCCTTGTAGGGGAAGCACTGCGTTGCCGAGGTCCCCTCGGTTGTAGCAAGTGAAGCAGCGCG
>JBHJJJ010000239.1:0-8057 GCA_050042755.1 Rivularia sp. (in: cyanobacteria) | reverse complement strand
GGGGATACCGTATTCTAAAGCTTGACGGTAAGCGCGTTGAGCGATTTCAAATTTTTTATCGGCTGTTCGCGCCATGCCATCTTCGTCGATGGTACCAATTACGACACCAGCACCATATTTTTTGGCTAATTCTAATACTTTTAAAAACCGCTCTTCACCGTCTTCATAGTTGGTGGAGTTTAACAAACACTTACCACCAGCCACTTTCAAGCCAGACTCCATTTTTTCCCATTCGGTGGAGTCGAGTACTAGAGGTAAAGTAACGTTATTTACCAAACGCGAAACCAATTCGTGCATATCACGCACACCGTCGCGCCCTACATAATCAACGTTAACATCGAGTACGTGTGCGCCTTCCTTGACTTGCGATCGCGCTAGTGAAACTAATCCATCCCAATCTTCATCATTCAACATGGTACGGCATTTTTTGGAGCCGCTAGCGTTAAGTCTTTCGCCGATAATCAAGAAGGAATTATCTTGATCGTAGGGTTGTGTACCGTAAATCGAAGCCGCAGCCGGTTCAGTGTTTGGTTCCCTGACTTTGGGCTTTAAATCTTTAGCAATTTCTGCTAAAGCTTGTATATGTTCCGGACGTGTCCCACAGCAACCCCCAATCGCTTGGACACCTAAGTCTTCGATGAAATGCATCAAATGCATCTTTAATTCCGTTGGCGTTAGTCTATAATGCGCTTGTCCGCCAACATTTTCTGGTAAACCCGCGTTGGGGATACAAGAAACAATAAATGGTGAATTTTCCGATAAGTATTTGATGTGTGGTTTCATCAAATCGGGTCCGGTGGCGCAGTTTAAACCTAAAATATCGATATTGTAAGGTTCGAGAATTGTCACCACGGCAGCAATTTCCGTACCTACGAGCATTGTACCCATAGTTTCCATGGTGACGGAAACCATTATCGGACGGCGAATGCCTTTTTTGGCAAAAACTTCTTCAATTGCATTCAGTGCTGATTTGATTTGCAACACATCCTGACAAGTTTCTACCAAAAATAAATCGACTCCTCCATCAAATAATGCTTCTACTTGTTCTACATAAGCATTTTTCAAGGTGTCGAAGTCAATATGTCCCAGAGTTGGTAATTTTGTACCAGGTCCCATGGAACCAGCGACAAAGCGGGGTTTTTCGGGTGTAGAAAATTCTGCTGCGACTTTCTTCGCTAATTCCGCAGCAGTTTTATTTAGGTAATAAGCTTGGTCAGCTAAGTCATACTCGGCAAGTACAATTGACGTACCGCCAAAGGTATCCGTTTCAATTACATCGGCACCAGCAGCCAAGAAACCACGGTGTACTGTTGCGACAGCTTCCGGTTTGGTGTGAACCAGATATTCGTTACAACCTTCGTATTCTGCACCACCAAAATCTTCAGCGGTGAGTTCTTGAACTTGTAAATTAGTTCCCATCGCCCCATCAAAGACTAATACAGGGCGTTTGGGGCTTTGAAGGTGTTCCAAAAATGGATGAGCCATAAAATTACACAAAAATTTAAGTTAGCCTTAATTTATTATTTTCTCGGATTTCTAGACTTTAGGAACTATTTAATTGAATTTAAAATGATAAAAGAGTATACGAATCAAGATCAAGGCTTTATCCACTGGAGTACGGAGGAATTTAGAGGTAATTTACTCGAAGCCTTGAAAATAGTCGTTTTAGGGGGAAGACGCATCGTTTTACAAGAAGCTGGCAAAGAAGTTGCAGCGATAATCCCCGTTAAAGAATTTGAACGCTTAGAATATTTGGAACACGAATTGGTTCCTCCTATATGGGCACCCCATGAGGAGGAATATTACGAAGATGATGGGGGAATACACTGTGTTCTACTTGATGAAATGGTAGCAGAATTTGACGATATTATTACGGAGATTACTTTATATCATGAATTGTTTGGTTTACTACCACCACAATATTTATCGGGGAAAGAGTTTGACGTTTTTGCACCCGTGGCAATTATGATGAATATCAATAAGTTTTGGGTGCCGGAGTATTGGATTTATGAGAAAGATAGGCTGAAAGCTTGTCGCTGAAGGAGAAGGGGAAAAGGAAGCGCACAAGGGGACAAGGAGACAAGGGGAAAAGGGGAAAGAACTGATAACTCCTTACAACTAACTACCATCACTGATAATTATTTTAACTTGGTCAAATTTTTTTGAGTGACTTCATCTGCGGGGAATAAGGTTTCAATTCGTAGTTCCTGTAACATGATGTCGTGGGGAGTACCTAAAGTGGCGATGGTTGAAAAAAAGTTGAAGTTTAATCCGTTTTTAGCAAATTTCACGGTTAATAACGGTAATTGCCAGGTGTGTGAATGAGAATGTTTCCACAACTGCGGAACATCTGGATATGTCAGCAGTTCTTGATAAAGCTGCATGGGTTTTTCGCTGCTATCGTTTGCGAGTGCTTCTCGATAGACTCTTTTGATTAAATGGCTGACAATTTCTTGCCAGTTGACGACAAATGGTTTTAATCCTTGGGGATGTAGCATCAATCGCATCAAGTTGATTTCCCCATCAATATAAAAACGATTTTGCAAATCTTCTGAATTAATCAACCAAAACATTAACTGTTGCGCAACCCGATTGCTTTGAATTAGATTCCAATATCTATCCATGACTAATACAGGTGAATGGGTTTGAGAAAGCAAAATAAAATCCAAAGCTTTGCGGATAGGTTCAAATTCTGGAGATGATAAATCGCTTTCGGAATAAATTGGTGCAAATCCGGCAGTTGTCAGCATGATATTTTGTTCGCGCAAAGGAATATCTAGTACGCTAGCAAGTTGTAATATCATTTCTTGACTGGGATTTGCTCTACCGGATTCGAGAAAACTAATGTGTCTTTGAGATACATCGCTGGCTAAGGCTAAATCGAGTTGACTAAAGTTTCGTTGTTTTCGCCAATGTTTCAGTAGATTACCGAAGGTTGTTTCTTGGTTTGAATTAGATTGCATTGTGACAAAAACATCTTTATTACCTCAAAGGTAATTGTTTCTCCGGAATACAGCAATCATAATCAAAACAGGAACAATAATTTAATTTGAATCGGAGACGAAAAGTCATGTCTAACACAATTTCTCAAAATCAAGTTTCTGCATCTACTAAATTATTTTCTGCGAAATCGCTTTATCTAGTATTGGTGATTATTGGAAGTATTGCACCTTGGAGTTTGTTGTTAAAATTCATTGGTGAAAATGGTTTTTCTATTGAATTATTAATTCAGCAAGGGTTTACAAATTATGCTGCTTCTGCTTTTGCAACTGATTTGCTGATTAGCGCATTAGTATTTTTGTGTTTTACATTTTTTGAATTGAAGCGATTGGGTTTATCTCGTAGCAGATTAATTATTTATATAGCTGCAACTTATGGAATTGGTTTGAGTTGTAGTTTACCTTTATTTTTATATTTCCGGGAAGGGGTTTTGGAAAGTAAAAATTAGTTTTTGTAGGGTGTGTTACGGCTCAAATATGTAATGGTATAAATTAAAATTGTGAAAATGCCGTAACGCACCATTTATAGCAATTAAAAAATAACTATCCTTATTATGGTGTGTTATCGCGGAGCGTAACACACACTACATTTAAAAATTATCTGGAATAAATTTAATAGATAATGAAAAATCTAATATTTAATTTAGGCTTTGCAACAATTCTTACTCACGAACTTGATGCAATGACGCAATCGGAATGGAAGCTTCTGTTTATATTGCGAAATCTACCAGAAGAAACCGCATCCGTAGCTTTTGTTGTTCTTCATGTACCACTGATTGCAGCGCTGTTATGGTTAACGAATAATGAATTGAAGCCGATCAAAAATTGGTCAAGAATTGGACTTGCTGCATTCCTTGTGATTCATAGCGGACTTCATAAGTTATTAGAAGATAGTCCAAATTATACTTTTAATTCTACTCTTTCTTTGGGGTTGATTTATGGTGGTGGTTTGATTGGATTGCTTTATTTGATTCTGGTTTTTGTATCTTGGCGAAATGTTTTTCCAAATCTTGTTGAAGCGGATTAGTAAAATGTATAGTTCCTGATATAAGGAGACGTAGCACTGCTACGTCTCTACATTAATTTATATTTTTTATTGAAAATCCTTTTGATTTTGCAGCATTTTTACTAAAAAATGTACTTTTGTAGATGGATTCAAATTTTCGTTGTTATTTTCTTGATATTTCTCTAACTTTTCTGCATTATCAATAGCATTCTGAAGTTGAGGCTTTAATATTTTGTACCAGTCAGAATTATTTTTCTCATAGCATTCTTTAGATTTTAAAAGATTTCGTTTTTTTAATTCTGATTCTAATTTTTTGCATACTTGCTTACAATTAGCAAATGGGCTGCTAGTGTTACAGTAATGCAGTAGAAACCACAATTCAAAACATGGTACAGATGTAATTGCTAGAATACTATTTTTTTCTGCTTGAATTAATGCATCATCATATTTTTTAATTTGATTATCTTGGTCAAAAACACAAATGACTTCATCGTATTTAGGTTGACCTTGTTTTTTATTAAGTTTATTTTGTTCTAATATTAATTTATGAGCTTTTTCTACAACATCTAAAGGGCTACCACCAGAAGCACGCGCAACTTGTATTTCTGTAGTCTTTAGTTTTAAATCATCTTTTAAAGAGTTCAGATAATTATATTCAGTTTCTTGACCTTCTACTACAATTAAAATATACTTCCTCGGCTTCTTTTTCCCTTTAGTTCTTTGTAACTGACTTGTCTTTCTACCTTTTTTCGGCATAATTTATACTATTTAGTCCGTTAATAAAAGGAACAGCACCATAGCGACCTAAAAGGTATCCTTTTTGCAAAGATTCATCATCACGAGTCATAAATTCAAGCAATGAATATAATTTTGTTGCACTTTTCTCTTTTTCAGTAAACCATATTTGGTCTTGTCGAAATATTTCCGTATCTAAAAGCGTAGTATCGTGAATAGTGAAAATAATCTGAGCATTATTTTGATTAATTTTTGGGTCATTAAACATTTTGATTAATGATTTTGTCAGAACTGGATGTAAACTTCTACCTAGTTGATCTACTATTAATATTTCCCCATGTTGCAATACATATAACCAAAGACCCGCTAGTTCAAATAAACGTTGTGTTCCATCAGATTCTTCTTCCATTTCAAATTCTATTTGTTTTTCTGAATCATTCATTTGATGCATCGTTATTATATCGAATGAATGCATTTCTTCAATATCAATTTCTCCTTCAAATTCTTGATTGTCAAGAATTTCTTTGATAATAAATTGTTTAATGAAGCTTTTTTGTCTATCTGAAAATGATTTCTGTGCGATTTTTAAATCTGAAATACCAATATCTGCTTGACTTAGCAATTTAACTACTTGTTGACGGAAAATCTCATTTTCATCGCAAATTCCAGAAGTAAATCCTCCAAATATAGGATTGGGTGTAAGAATATTGAATTCTGATTCAAACCATTCAAAAATTTTAGTCAATTGAGCATGGTTGTTTTGTGCTGCATGAGAAATAAATAAAGAATTAGAGCGGACAAGTTTTTTGATACTTTGTTTTTCTCCTTTTAATGCTTTTCCAAAAGACCATTTGTATTCTTTGTTCTCCACTAAATACTCGCGAGAAAACCACTTTTGAGAACGTTCATTCGGATAAGCTATTAACCATTCTTCATATACCCGTTCCCTATTTAACACAACTCCATATTCAAAACGGATATCTTGATGAATAAAAATAATTTCAAAACTAGTTGGTTGATTTTTATATTTAGAATTTAATCGGAATGATTCGATAGGAAGTTTAGTACCAACCTGCATTTTACTTGCAGAATCAACCACTAACCTTCTCAAAGTTTCTATTGCTCGCAATAAATTACTTTTTCCTGAAGCGTTAGCACCATAAATTACAGCACTAGTAATTAAGCGCAGTTCATCTTTAGAATTAGGCGTAGGAAAAGTGTTACTATCAAGCATGGCTTCATCCTCAGATGCCACCATACTAAAAGTTTGCCGCTCTTGAATCGAACGATAATTTTCAACACTAAACTCTATAAGCATTGCTGCGTCTCAAATTGATTTGTTGTACTTAAGTAGTAATTTTTTTCCAATACTAAGTTCCTGATACAGGATTAAGAAGACATTAAAATCGTACCTATTGTCCGATTCAAAGACAAAGGTACATTATCGTCGTTAGTGTATTTTTCTTGGTGCGTAACGGTATCTTCAAATTCTTCTGTTACAGATGATAAATTGTCGTAACCGTCACAGCACCCTACAATTGCTACAATTACTTCCCAAAACTATAAATTTTCTGAGTTTCCAATTCTCCCCTGAGTGAAGAAGGTAACTGACTTAATTCAAAAGCTTGTCTATCTAATTTTGCCTGTAGCTTACAGAATTCCGGACTTCGATACGCCCACGGTTTTCATATGCCCTATCTCCCTATGCCCTCTGGGCACGCTGCGTTCACCCGAAGGGTGCGGCTCAGGCCGGGAGAGGCTATGTCCGTTCTGGACACGCTTCGCTAACGCCCTCCGGCCACGCTACGAAGACCGTGGGATGAAATTGGAGTAGGCACTTTTAACTGCCGTGAAATGATATAATCATGGGAGTCAGTAAAAGATTAAAAAACCGTGAGCGTGGGACTATCGGGGAGTATACGCCCTTCTTGCTAATTGACGCAGTAAAGGAGATATCACCCCTCCTTCATGGAGAAGGGGGTGAGCCTGGGAACCTGCTCGCGGTTAAAGGAATGGATAATATGGATATCCGTGAGCTATGCCATATGAATCCCATCGCTAAAAGCAGTGGGAATGTCAATAACTAAGTAAAAACAGATATTGACTAAATAAGTAGGTCGGCATGAAAAAACCAAAGTATGTAAAGATAAGTAAATACGGAAAATGTATCTACCGAGGTTACTGAAATATGGGCGCTCGTTTAAGGGTGTTTATGACTTGTGAGCAAGATAAAACCTTGCTTAATCTAAGAAAAGAAGACGTACCAAATAAAGTCAAAGACCAGATTTAAAGTATTTAGATAAATCTGGCTTCTGTATGTGGAGTGAACCGGCGTTACACACTATCAATGCGAGCAGAAACGCTTAGAGCTTTCCATTGTGCCGTGGTCGTAGATTAAGCATCATAGGAATCCTAGAACCTTTAATAAGCTGTTAATGGCGTTGAAGCTATAGGGGAAAGAGGTAACTACAAGACACATCGTATTAAATTTAACTCTAATACTACTTCTTAACCTTTCGTTACATAGTTATAATTTTTCCCGCCGACCTACTTAGTTTTAAGTATACAATTTGTTACCAGTAAAATTTAAATAGAACAATCTTATGCGAGCTATAGAAGAATTAAAAACCACTAATCACATAAAAATTGATGTACAAGGTGAGACAGATAATCGCAATATCCCAATTCAAAAGGTGGGTATTACTGGAGTTGCTTTCCGCTCCTTAATTAAACTTGGACAAGTTGAGCTACCAATGCAGGGAAAAGCTTCTTGCTATGTGTATTTACCCAGCAATAAAAAAGGTACTCATATGTCTAGAATGGCAATAGCAATTTCTAATTATCAAGATAAATTATTGGATTATAAATCGCTCTTTGAGTTGTGTAATAATCTGAAGCAAGTTCTTGAAACTGATAAGGTATATCTTGAACTATCTGGCGAGGTAGTGAGGAAGAAACTTGCTCCAGTAACGGGTATCACAGGTTATGAATCCTTTAATTTAGCATTTGATTGCAGATATGAGAATGATAACTTTACACCTTTTCTGAAGCTTGGTATTACAGGTACTTCTCTTTGCCCCGCATCCAAGAAAAACTCCAAATACGGAGCGCACAGCCAAAGGTCAAGAATTAATTTAACAATTCCTTTCAAAGAGCATACTGATGTAGCTTGCTTTATTGACTTGGTAGAAAATAATCTAAGTTCCAGCGTATATCCTGTGCTAAAAATTGCCGATGAAAAGTTTGTTACAGAAACCGCTTATGAAAATCCTAAGTTTGTAGAGGATATTGTCAGAAGTATAGCGCTTGCTCTGAAA
>JBHJJJ010000238.1:0-18960 GCA_050042755.1 Rivularia sp. (in: cyanobacteria) | reverse complement strand
AATGAAGCAGCCATTACCACAGCAATGATAGCTTTAGCCCATTGACTGAATTTTTCTGTTGTAGCTGTAGGCTTAGAAACTATAGAACAGCAGAATTTATTACGAATTTTAGAATGTGAATTGATGCAGGGAAATCTTTTTAGCCCTGCTGTTTGCGCCCAAGAAGCTACAGAATTATTACTACAGTCTAAATCCCAATTGATTAATACATCTGTTTTAGTAGCTTAGAGGAGAGTTAGGAGTGAGGAGTGAGTAGTGAAAAGTGAGGAGTTTAAGGTTTAAAAATTTTTCTCCCCATCTTCCCCTTTCACTTTTCTACGAGAGAAATTCTAAAAGTATTCTACCCTTGCATCAAAATCACGTTGGCGCAAAAGTTCAGATAGTCTTTGTGCCTCGATACGCTCGTTATACTCTCCGGCGTTGACATACCTTCCTAATCTCGATTCCTCTACTCTAGCTGAAGGTAATATTTGAATTACTTGATCGTAAATATCTTGATTTCGTAAAGGTATAACAACTACATAACGCTTTTCGCGAGCGGTGCGAAGTCCTAGTCTTTTCCAAGTTTCTTCGTTTACGGTACCACTTTGGTCTAATCTTTCAAATCGCTGGAATGCAAGCACGGCGTTTCTTGTTAAATCACCAAAATAACCTGTGGGTAAAACTGTTAACAAACCTCTTTCCCGCAAAGCCTCTTGCACCTGTTTCACTCTTTGATTTTCATCGCCGAATTGAAGCGGTATAAAATCCGGATTTCTTGTTCCTCCTCTACCTGGTTGGGGTATATTCCTCCATGCTCTATCTATCATGTCAGAAGTACGTCGATCTACACTTCCAGTCACCGGTAAACCATAATCTTGCTGAAATCGCGCCACAGCCTCTAGAGTAGAGCGATCGTCAAAAAAGCCTGTAGGATTACCCAAAAAATAACCCAACTGCTTCAATTTTTGCTGTAAATTTGTTACCCGTGAACCTCTGTCACCAACTCTTAGAATATCTCCAGTTGAGGGATTTATAGGTGGAGGATCTATAGGACGTTGATCCATCGCAAACCAAGTACGTCTATCTACGTCTCCAGTGGGGTTAAGGCGATTATTTTGCTGAAATCTGAACACAGCATCTCTAGTTCTTGGACCATAATAGCTGGTAGTATTCCCAGTAAAATAACGTAAATTCCTTAATCTTTCTTGTATTAGTCTTACCCAGTCGCCACTACAACCAACAGTAATCGTTTCTATATTGAGATCGCAAAAACGATCGCGAGAGATTTCTGGAGTCCTTGGTCTAGTTCTTTGCAGCCTTACACGTATCGCTTCTCTAGTACGAGGCCCAACTATCCCGATGGGATCTATCCCTTCTTGTCTTTGAAATCTAACTACTGCATTTTTAGTTAATTCACGAAATCTACCCGTAACCGGGCCGTTATAAACACCCAAAGTTCTTAAATTCTGTTGTAATGTTCTTACTGCTGCACCATCACAGCCGTGTCGAAGTCCGCTCTGACAGTTCGGTTGAGGATTGGCCCTACCACACCTGCGTTGCAATGCAGCTCGGGTTTTCGGTCCAACTTTTCCGATAGCACGTATTCCATTGGCTCGCTGAAATCTTCTCACGGCAGCTTCAGTCATGGAAGCGAAATTGCCGTTTACTGGGCCATTGAAATAACCCAACCTTTTCAAACAACTCTGAACATTCCTGACTTGAGAATTATTATCTCCCCTCTCTAAAGCTAAAGCTTCGCTGGAGCTTCCCAGCATTGTAAGAGTTGTGACAACAGATATCAAAGGTAAAGCAAGCCTGCTACTATTAAACATTTTTCTACAAATATAAGTCAATAACTTGAAATCAACTTTTACCGAACCCAACCATTTGAAGGTGTTTCCTCGATTAAATCTTGGCGATAAGCCTTCTCTTCGAGACACTGCGCAAAGCGCATAGCTTCGCGTTCGCAACCAATTTCTTCATAATATTTTAAGTTTTAAGCTGAAGAAATTCCCTGCTATCGTATTAATCTGACAGGAGAATTTTTGCAGTTTATATGAGTAGTTTTTGACAAACTACTATAGCTGGCGATTATTTAGAAGATGCTTTCGCGCTCAAGATTTTTATAGGTGAATGCAAGATTTTAACTATTGTTACTAGCTGTATCTTTCTAAGATGCTACGCCTTTTATTAACCTAAACTGCAATCAAACATTCATCGTTTAACTATTTGCCGAATCCTCAAATACATATGCAATTAAACATTGATATATATGGCATTTGACGCACCCATACAGAATATACCAGATATTATCGTAAAAAGTATGACAATCTAAATAAGAGCAAATGTATTTTTATGAATTGTTAATGTATTAATTTTATATTTTATTGTTTTGGGGAAGCTAAGTATTTTTAGATACCAAACTTCGCGTTAGCAGTTAGTATTAATACAAATATTATCACTTTATTTTTAAAAATTAGTCCTTAATTGAACAGGGGAAAGTCTAAACTGTACAAGCTATATTTCCAGCCTGGTTACTTTACCCAAATAAAAAATAGGAAACTGGAATTTATACCTGAGGGGATTCCTAATTAATTTGTAAAAAATCTCAGTATATTTTTTGTTCCCTATTCCCGATTACCCGTTGCCTGTCTCAATGAACAATTTGATTAATCAAACTGGATTTCTATAGAAAAATTTATTATTCTACTTTTTTAGTGTTACCTGCCTTTACCCAAGCTTCTTTTCCGCTACTTTCAATGCGAATTTTTTGCCAACTTTTATCACCGCTTAACTCCAAAACTATAACTTTTGCATTAAAACCAATACCACCAAGACGTTCGCCATTAATTTTTGGTTCCGCTCTTAAAATTAAACCTTGGGGCCAAGTAACTTTAGCCGAGTAAGCACCTGGTGGTAATGGCTTTTCTGATTCTTTCTCAGGTGATTTTGTAGGAGCAGGTTTTGGTTTTGGAGTAGTTTTTTTCGGAGAATTAGCAGCAGTTGTTGCACCCGGTGTAGGAGTTTTCGCAGCTTGTGCTTTCACAGAGGCTTTATCGTTAGAAAAAATTGGTTTTGGAGGGTTTAAAGAAGTTCGGTTCATGAAATAGATTGCAAGTGCAGCACTGCTACCCACCAAAATAGCCATCGCTAATAAAACACCAAGTATTAACTTTAGTATGTTAGACAACATGGTAACTACCTATATCCAAAAGTTCGGGATTATAAAGTTATGAGTGACAAATTATAACTCTTAAATATCAAATCCTCAATCATTATTGCATTTAAGATTGAGTATAGTTAGTTTAAGAAATACATTTGGTAGTTAGAATTGGGCATGAGGCATAGGAAAGTTATGAGTTAGGAGTTATAAGTTATGAGTTCTGCAGGTTTCTACCCCATCTTCCCTATCTCTGTGTGCCATCGGGAGCCACGCTGTCCTAAATTAGGATACAAAAAACCCGCTATAAAGCGGGAAAAATCTCACTTATGTACTGATTACAAATATTACAATTTGTCTAGAGATATTACTCGTACTTTAAAACCGCGATCGCGCAAGAAATATCGAGAAAATTGCTGTGCGCCTTTACGATTGTCAAACTCTGCGGCTTGAACAAATTTACCTAATTTTGTATCGCGGATAAAGGCATCGGGTACGAAACGTTGTACTTCTTTTAAAGTGTATATGCTAGTCACCGGTACAAGTACAAGGTATCTTTGTTTGGGTGTCTTTTCTATTGTTTCTATTGCTTTCCCTAATGCTTTCCAGGTTTGCGAATTTACGGTTCCGTAGGGGGGTAATTCACTATCACGTTGGAATTTTTTGACTGCTTCCCAAGTCAAATTTCCAAAGTAACCTGTGTTATCGCTCTTGAAATATTCTAGTTTCCGCAACATTTCTTGTAGTTCGGTGACACGTTCGCCTTAGTCACCTCTTTGAAGTACGGGCTTATCACATTTCGGCTGGGGTGTAGGTGGGCGCTTGTCAATATTTTGCCAAGTTTGTGGCCCTACAACGCCATCGGAAAACAGCCTTTTATCTCTCTGGAATCTTTTTACGGCTTTCACAGTTTCGGAATTAAAAATGCCGTTACGATTGGATGTGAAATAACCCCAATGCCACAATCTAGTTTGTAGGTATTTTACATAATTACCCTTGTCCCCAGATCGAAGATTAGGACATTTGCCGTCAGCGCAAAAGCCGACTTCAAATTTATCAGGCTTAGGTTTTTCAATTGCTTTATCAATCGCTTGTTGAGTTTTTGGGCCTACAATTCCATCGACAGTTAATCCCTTATCTTTCTGGAATCGAATTACAGCATCTCTGGTAAGTGGACCAAAATAACTATTCAAGTTACCTTTAAAGTATTTTAATTGCTGTAAATGCTTTTGTAGAGATAAAACTTTCGTTCCTTTGGAACCCAGACTAAGAATGGATTTTTGATTGCCAATACGATCTTTTTCTATACTTTGTTTAAGTACAGCTAAAGTTTTTGGCCCGGCAATTCCATCAGCAATTAAAACTTTGTCTTTCTGAAATCTAATAACAGCATCTTTGGTAACAGGACCAAAATAAGTACTTGGATTACCAACAAAGTAATTCAACTGTTTTAAATCTTGCTGAAGTTTTTTCACAGCTTGACTGCGACTACCAAGTTGAAGCAAACCTGTTTGATTTGTTCCAGGTTTTTGACTGGAACATTTAGATTGAAGAGTTCTTTGTGTATTTCTGCCTACAATACCATCAGTTGTAAGTCTGTTGTCTTTCTGAAACTTAGTTACAGCACTTTTAGTTGTTGAACCGTAATAACCACTGACAGAAGCATTAAAGTAACCTAGTTCCTTTAAACACTTTTGAATATCTGTAACTTCAGAACCTTTACTTCCATATTTTTCTAATGCTAAAGCTTGTCCAATACTACTTAAAAAGAATAAAATTAGCGCCACTGATAATAGACGCATAGCAGCATAAGTAGACAGCTTTTTCTTATTAAGTCCGGCAAAAATATTGAAAGGAACGATCTCAGTACTTTCGGGTGCTTCATAGGCTGAAGCCGCGTGAAGATAACCAATATTTTCCATAATTAAGTTGAGTTTTGAGGGTTGATTAGTTATTTACGAAGCAACGGACGGACAGCGTAGCGAGCGTTAAGTAATCATCCCTGATGTATTTAGTTGTGAATAAAAATACTCTCTGATTGAGTATTTTTATTCATAAGATCTCAACTTCAGAAATTAATCGCGTCAAAGTTAGTTTTAAGGTGGATTAACAAGACAAAATATAAACCAAATCAACTAATCTCAATGATTTTGAGGCACTCCGATGTAGAGCCTTAAATGCAAGAGCAGGCGATTTGTAAAGAGATGGCGGATACACCACAAGTTAATTTGTTTTAAAGCTTGCCTTTTAAGGAAATTGTCAAGGGTACCCGTCACCTTATAAATTAGTTAATACTTACGCAATAACCCATTTTCTAGCAATAATATACATAAGTATTATTCACGGGAGTAATTACAACTAACGATTTCAATTCCCACTTACCGTAAAACGCAGTCTAATAGTAAAAAAACTCTGTAGTTATTACAAAATAATTTCCACTTCGTAAAGTGTGAAATTTTACTAATATTATAACAATGACGATAAAACTCTTTGTAATAATTATGACGTATTAGCAAATTTAATTCTAAAAGCAAGTAGAAAAAGCAAAGGTAGTAATTTTTTCCTTTGCTTCCTTCACTTACTCGCCTATTTCAATTGCTGTTGAATCCTGTCGCTCAAAGGATTATGCTTAGATGCAAGACGTGCTCTTCCTGAAGCAGCCCATTGACGTAGTTGCTCAATCTTTTCTTGGGCAGTTCGCTCTAAAGGTATGATTTGACTGGCAGCTTCTAAAATATCGTCTGTAATAAAATCGCGGTTTTGGCTAAAGCCGATGTGCATTGCTTCAATTAGTGTTTGCTCGATTTCTGCACCGGAAAAATCGGGTGTTTCGTAGGCTAATCTTTCGATGTCGTAGTCCTTGATATTATGAGGGCGCAATCGTGATAACTGCACGTTGAAAATGGCTTTTCTTTCTTCTTCGATAGGTAAACCGACGAAGAATATTTCATCAAATCTACCTTTGCGTAACAATTCTGGTGGTAATTCTTGAATATCGTTGGCGGTGGCAACTACAAATACAGGTGAGGTTTTTTCTGCCATCCAGGTAATAAATGTTCCAAATACTCGACTAGTAGTTCCCCCGTCGCCTTTACTACCAAGCCCAGAAAAGGCTTTGTCTATTTCATCTATCCATAGGATACAAGGTGCGAGGGCTTCCGATACTTGTATCATTTGGCGAGTACGCGATTCCGACTCACCTACCAAACCGCCGAATAATCTTCCCACATCTAAACGCAGCAAAGGTAAATGCCAATGATGGGCGATCGCTATTGCAGTTAATGATTTACCAGTTCCCTGACTTCCCACCAACAGTAAACCGCGAGGTGATGGTAAACCATATTGTCTGGCTCTTTCACTGAAGCCACCACCCCGCCGTAATAACCAATCTTTGAGGTTATCTAATCCGCCGATATCGGAAATTTGTTCTGTAGCGGGGATAAAATCGAGAATTTGGGTTTGACGTATAGTTTGGCGTTTTTCTTGCAAAACTAATTCCACATCTTCCGAATCTAATTCACCTTTTTGGGCGATCGCTCTTGACAAAACGCGACGAATACGTTCCATACTCAAGCCTTGAGATGCACGAACTAATTCATTTAAAACTTGATTGGAGAGAGAATTATTGGTAGCCGCGTCTAGTTTTTCGATTTCGGTTTGAATTTCTGTAGCGCTAGGTAAAGCGAATTCAACAACTGTCAACACTTCTGTTAAATCATCGGGAATAACAATACGCGGCGAAACAATCACAATATTTTTTGGCTGCGATTTTAATAAACGTGCCAAATTGCGGAGTTTGCGAGAAATCGCCACATCATCTAAAAATCGATGAAAATCTCGGAGAATCAAAACAGCTGGTGCTGGTGGGTGTAGCTTTTCCACGAATTCCAAAGCTTGTAGGGGGTTGCGTTTTCCAAAACCCGCATCATTGGCATTACCTTGATAACCATCTACAAAATCCCAAGTATAGACTTGACGATTACCTTGTTTTGCAGCTTCAGAGCGAATTGAGGCTTCTAAACGCTCTTCTTCGTGGGTGGCAACGTAGATTAATGAGTAGCGAGCGCGTAGTAATAGTTTAAACTCTTCACCAAATGTCATAGTTGTTTTTTAGTAGTTTATTTTATTGTTCCGGTTTTTATGGCTTTTGGTAAGTGAAAATTATTAACCGTAGAGACGCAGAGAGCCTAGAGTAATAGTTTAGAGGGGTTTTGTGATTGGCGAGAGAAATTTATAAATGTTGTCTTCACATGGGATATGGCTACTTGATTACTCTTGCTCCAGATTGTAGTACATGTAGCATAAATAATATTTTAGAGCTTATGAAGCTTGCATAACCAAGCAGCAAAGTCAGTAGAGAAATTTTATGCTAAAAATTTACAGACATTTTCGGATAATACCAGCGAATGGTTGACGGGTACCCTTGACTTGTTTATTCAAAGAAATTTTGGTAAAAGAGGTAGAAATTATTTTTATATTTTACTGTTTATACTTGTCATTATATATACTCATAAATATATCGGTTATTATCGAGTTACAGTGCTGTAAATTAGATATGATTTGATAGAAATAGAAAATATGTAATTACGTTTACACTCTTGCAATAACCATCCAAATTGCTATATTTTACTAAGTATTTAGGCAATTCAAGTTTTAAATAAAGTGACTTAGATAACGCTTATTTATAAGTTCTGAAGATAATTTACTACTAAGCACGAAAATGTAGCTTTTTTACTAGAAATTACTATAAATAGCAGAATAAAATAATACATCTACGCATGAGGTAGGTTAGCGCTAATGTACCCAACTCCAGAACAACAAGCAGCTGACGAAACTACTCCACCCGATAAGCTTAGAGTTCTTGCTTATGAAAGTATAGAACTGGGAAGGTTGGTGACAGCAAATCCTGGTGCGGAACCGGAATTATTGCGGGAGTTGGCATCGTGTGAAGATAAGACTACCCGCGAAGCTGTGACGACAAATCCTAATACGCCAACTGATGTGCTGCTAAAATTGGCGGGGGATTTTCCGCAATCATTTTTCTCGAATCCGGTATTATCTCTGTTGATGCTGGAAAATCCAAATTTAGCAACAGATATATCATATTGGTCTTTGTTAAAGCTGTTAAAACAAGATGATGCACCGGAGTGGTTTTTGGCTTGTGCGGCAATGCATTCCAATTCTCTGGTATTGGAAGCTGTAGCCAAACACAAACAGGTTTCCGAACGGGTTTTAGAACAGTTAGCGATTAAGAGTAGGTACGATCCAGAATTGGGTTTATGTATTGCACAACGCAAAGATGTATCCCAAAGGGTTTTAGAGAAGTTAGCGGAGCATGGTGCGGGTTCAGTTCGGTTGCATCTGGCTACATGGCCGAAAATTCCTGTTAGGGTTTTGGAAATTTTAGTCGAAAATCCAGAACCAAATTTTAATTTAAGGGTGGCTATTGAAACAAGTATCGCTAAAAACCCCAATACGCCGCTAAATGTTCTTGAAACATTGATTAAGGTTCCTTATACCAAAGTCAAAAATGCGATCGCCAAACGTTCTGACTTACCCAAGCATCTGATAATCGAATTGGCGAAAGATTATCGGGTGCATACGATGAATTTTCTCCCTGAAAATCCCCATATCCCTAGTAATTGGTTAGAGGAAATGGCAACTCATCCTATTGAACGGGTGCGTCAAATGGTAGCAAGGCATCCCAACACACCAGCATATTTACTAGTACAGGGAGCAAAGGATTTAGAACTGCGTCAGTTTGTCGCTGAAAACCCCAGTACCCCTCCAGAAGTTCTCGAAGAATTAGCAATGGATAGCCGGGGAGATATACAAGCTGCTGTCGCGAGGAATCCCAATACTCCTGGTTATGTATTGGAAATATTGGGTAGTACGCCCTTTCATGACTTGTTGTTAGCACGTCATCCCAATACTCCAGATTCTACCCTGCAAAGAGTACTTTGGCGTTTGGCATTAGACGAACGTTTATCTGTTCGCAAATATGTAGCCCAGCACGACCAGACACCAGTGTCAATTTTGATACAGTGGGCGAATAATTCACCGGAGCTTCGTCCATGGATTGCCCTAAATACTCGCACTCCATCGCGTATCTTAGAGCAACTTGCCAAGGATACATCCAAAGATGTGCGTTATGGTGTGGCAAAAAATCTTAATACCCCTCCCCAGGTTTTAGAAAAACTGGCTGAAGATTGGCGATTGGAAGTGCGTCAGGCTGTAGCTAGCAATCCTAAAACACCCGGAGATATTCTGGAGATATTAATTAAGGATTGGCATTTGCGTTCATTTATTGCTCAAAACCCCAACACTCCAGCAACCGCATTAGAGCACCTCACGCAATTTTTCCGATATGACTGGTATATAGTACAGCATCCGAATACGCCACCTCAACTACGCCAGAAGTTATTAGAAGAATTATCTACCAGCGTTGTCGAAACGGAAAGATTATTTGTAGCAAGACATCAAGAAACACCCATAGAAATTTTAGAACACCTAGGCGAGGATCAAGACCCAGTTGTTTCTAAAGCCGCAAAACGTTCGTTGAGGAAACGGCAGGAAAGTTAGTTGAGAGGGGGGAGATGGGGGGATGGGGAGATGGGGTGATGGGGGGATGGGGAGAAAATAATTCAACATTACTAACTCCTAACTCCTAACTCTTCACTCCTAACTTCTAACTCCCAATTCTTCACTCCTAACTCCTAACTCTTCACTCCTAACTCCTCATTCCGCGAGCTCCTAACTCCGCGAGTTCCCAACCACTAATCACTAACTACTAACCACTATCCAAAATCCTATGACTCCCAGCGAACTTAAAGTATTTTTAGACCAGCTTATCCGTAATAATATTGAAATAAGTACTATGATTGGGGGACCTCCCGGTATTGGTAATTCGAGTATTGTTGGGCAGTTAGCACGAGAAAGTGATATTCAATATGTAGACGTTAGATTGTCTCAATTAGCACCAACCGATCTCCGAGGTTTGCCAGTTGCTGAAGGTGGCATTTCTAAGTGGTTTCCGCCGGAATTTCTGCCACGGAAGGGTAAAGGTATATTGTTTCTTGATGAGTTAAATATGGCTCCTCCAGCAATGCAGGGAGTGGCACAACAGTTGATTTTAGACCGCTGTGTAGGCTCCTACGAAGTACCAGATGGTTGGTTTGTATGGGCTGCAGGAAACCGTAAAGAAGATCGCGCAGCAGTATTTGATATGCCTTCGCCTTTGGCAAATAGATTTTTGCATCTAGAAGTACAACCAGATTTTGAAAGCTTCAAATCTTATGCTTTAGAAAAAGGCGTACACGAGCAGATAATTGCTTTTCTTTCTTTCCGCACCACTTTATTACATAAAATAGATCCCCAACAACCAGCTTGGCCTTCTCCTCGTTCTTGGGTTATGGCAAGTGCCTTACATTGTGCCGGATTAGACATTAATCCAGCAGTAGGTACGGCTGCTACCACTGAGTTTTGTTCATACATTTCTATGTACGAAAATCTACCTAATCTTATTGCGATTTTGGACGGTAAAGGTGAAACTATTCAATTTCCCAAAGAACCAAGCGTTAGATATGCAACAGTAATTGGGTTAACTGTACGTGCAGATAATGCGAATCAGGCGCTACATGCCTTTAACTGGTTAAATCGAGTTGCAACAACTGAATGGGTAAGACTTTTCGCTGTAGATTTATCGCGAGTTATGGAAAGTAAAGGCAAGAGAGGAGTTTTAGCTAATTTATTGAGTAAAGAACCAGAATTCAAGAAATTATTGCAAGATTATCTAGAATCACAGAAACCGTAAGTTGATAGTTGTTAGTTGTTAGTTGATAGTTGTTAGTTGTTATTTGATGGTTGATAGTTGTTAGTTGATAGTTACTTTTTATTTGGAAGTTCATATTGTTTTCTAACTCCTAATTCCTAACCACTAACTCCTAACTACTAACTCCTAACTACTAACTCCTAACTCCTAACTCCTAACTCCTAACTCCTAACTCCTAACTCCTAATTATTTTAAAATGACTGAAGATATACAAAAAAGTATTAGCTCCTCTTTGTTACGTTTGCAAACGAAATCGCCGTTTTTCGCAACGCTGGCGATGTTTGCTCGTTTTGTTCCTACGGAGAAATTACCAACTGCTGCTACTGATGGTAAAGATATTTTCTACAATGTAGAGTTTTTATTATCTTTAACTCCAAAGCAACTTGATGGTGTTTTGCTACACGAAGTTTTACATGCAGCACTGCTTCACGTGCCGCGTCGGGGTGTAAGGGATGCTCAGTTGTGGAATATTGCGGCTGATATCGTTATCAACGGTATGATAGCAACTCATGGCTTTGAGTTACCAGAGGGAACTTTAAGAGAAGTTAATCTAGAGCATTTAAGCGTTGAGGAAGTTTATGAAATCCTACTTCAAGATGCCGACAATGCACCGCAATTAAACAACCCCGATTTACTTGATAGCCCACCGGAAGATGCTGGTGGCTCTCAACAAGAAGGTAATAAGGGAGAAACTCAGGAAGGAGGAGAAAAGGAAGGAAAAGGTGAAAGTTCCCCGAGTTCCCAAGGTGGTGATAGCATGTCTCAAGCCAAAAAAGCTGCAATGGAAGCACATTGGCGAAATGCGCTACAGCAAGCTGCAACTGTCGCTCGTACGGCAAATAAGGGCAATCTTGGGGGAGGAATTGTACGAGAGTTGGAAAATTTAAATTCCGCTCAATTTGATTGGCGCTCTTACTTATGGCGATATTTAGTACAAACCCCTACTGACTTTTCCGGATTCGATCGCCGTTTTATTGGTCGTAGATTATACCTGGAAAGCTTGCAAGGAGAATCGATTCGCGTTTATTTAGCTTTGGATACCAGCGGCTCGATTGATACAAAATTGTTGGGTTTATTTTTCTCGGAAGTGCAGGGGATTTTAAGTTCTTATCCCCACATCAAATGCGAGTTTTATTACGTTGATGCCGAAGTTTATGGCCCCTACGAAATCAACGCCGATTCTATGCCACCAAAACCCCAAGGTGGTGGCGGTACTTCTTTTGTTCCTTTCTTTGATAAGGTTGCTCAAAGATGGGATGGACAAACTCAGGGAGTATGTGTTTATTTAACAGATGGTTATGGTACTTTCCCTGATACAGCGCCAGAATTACCAGTGTTGTGGGTAGTTACTCCTGGTGGTTTGTCGTTGGAAGAATTTCCTTTTGGGGAAGCTGTACGATTGTTATCTGTTTAAATAAATATTGTTTCATAAACAACTAGGGTGTGTTTTCAAACCCGCCGTCACCCTATAAGGGTGCGGCTATAGGTACAAAGTCTGCTGTAGCAGCAGACTATGAAAAACCTGAGTTTTTTAGCCCTTTAAGGGCTTTGTAATTGTAGCTCCAGGCTTTAGCCTGAGAGCGGTTAGGGTTTGAAAACACGCCCTAATGTAGAGACGTAGCATTGCTACGTCTCTCTGTGTTTTGGTTGTTTGACGAATTAATTTCAAATATATTTTGTAACCCTAGTCAAGCGGGAATATTTACAAATTTTGAGCGATTAACTCTCCAAGTAAACCACTAAAAACCATCTTTAAATTTAGAGTGTAATCAATATGTTTAAATGTCTCTTCTAAGGGAAGTAAAGTACTTTTCCATCCCAAACCATCAGTAACCCAAATAAATTGGTGTTCTTGTTCAGATATAAAGTCAAATAAATTTTTATATTCTCCTGCGGTAGCATTTAATTTAGAACCACCCCCACCATAAAAATTAGATTTGATCAAGTAGAGATGATTGTGGTTTTTCACAGCAAAATCAAAACGCCGACTCGATTTATCTACTTCAACATCAATATCCCATTGTTTTTTGATTTTCTCTGATGTAGCTTGTAGAATAAATAAAAAATTATTTTCCTGACAGATTGTAGCAATTAAATTTTCTAAAATCATCTCCATGGTGTTTCCACCACGATTTTTTCTACCATTTGTATCTAAACCGACTTCGATTCCTAATACATAATCTGGAATACTTTTGAGGGTTTTATTTCTAAATAATTCTAATACACCCGTATTTCTAGTAAATTCGACAATATCATCAATATCTTTATTCGATAAAGTTTTTTTGTTCTCAAAATTAAAGGATTTATAGCTAAAATTATTATTTCTGTAATCTGTCAATATCTGAAAGTTAGAAGTACGGCAAGCAATTAAAATAGGTATAACATGAATAATTTGAGGACTTTGTTGTAATAAAATACGAAATTCATTTTCTATATCTTCTTTTCCAATTAAGTAATTTAATGTATTTAAATGAATTTCTATAGCTCTAAATTTTTCTAGAACTTTTTGCCAATTCACAAAATAATCCCATCCTGTAATCGAATCTGTTAAAGTATCTTTAAAATACTGAAAAACTTCTGATTCATCACAACAGTTCAAATATTTTTCAAATAATAAATTAAATTTCATAGTTCATAATTAATAATTCATTAATAGGGCTGCGCTTTGAAGATTTACTATTTATAAAGCGGGAAGCTTTTACTCTCTCTATACGATAATTAGAATAAACCTTGTCAAAAAAATCATCTTCAGCATTATAATTTTTTGGATCGGAATTACTTAAAAGAAGTAAAGCACCTTTTTTATCGAGTTTTTCATAGTATTTATATAATCTTATTTGTTCTGAATCACCAAATATTTTATGGGAATAAGAAGTAAAATTAGATGTATGACTAATAGGTCTATAAGGTGGATCGAAATAGACAAAGGTATCACTATCGATAAATTCTTCGCATTTACTAAAATCTCCTTTTAAAATCTCTGTTCTTTGCAAAATTTTCGCCACAGCTTTTAAATTATCTGGAACGCATAAAGATGGTTTTTTATATTTACCTATAGGAACATTAAAATCTCCCTTAGAATTCACTCGAAATAATCCATTAAAACAAGTTTTATTCAAGAAGATTATTTGTGCAGTTCTTTCCACCCATTCTCCATTATAATTGAGTAAATTTATTTTGTCTCTTCTATAGTTAAAATGTTCTCTCTCTTGATAAAAATATCTAGACCTTTGATTTTCATTTAATGATAAATATTTATTTTCAATATTCAATAATTTTTCAATTAAATCATCTACATTTCGCTGAATAGTTTTATATGCTAATACCAGATCGGTATTTATATCAGATATAAATAATTCTTTGACTTGATAATTGTGTGCCAACCAAAAAAATAATGCGCCACCCCCCATAAAGGGTTCTACATATTTTTTTATTGAACCATTATTCAATTCTTTCGGTAAAAATTGACTTATTTGTTTGATTAACTGAGTTTTACCACCAGCCCATTTCAAAAAAGGCTTTGGCGCTACCGAATAATCAAACACATTTGAAACAGTCGAAACCATTAACTACACCTGTACAAACATTATAAATTTACTGTGGTTCATCAGTACCATATTGTTATTGAAAATTACAGGTACCCATGAGAATTTTTTTCTCCTAAAAAAAATCTCATGGAAGCCCTTTACAGGAATTTAATTTGCTTTTTTTTGATAAAAGTTCAAGTTTTTGAAGCGCTAACAATTATATACGCAAGTTGAATATTTTTGATGAATTTTTGTAAACTTGAGCGATGATATCAAGTTCACTTGATTATTTACAAATAAAAAAATGTTTGTAGTTGCGCTTTAGCGCTAAATGCGGTAATCCAGTGCTAAAGCGCAACACCGGATTATTCAAAATGTTTATCCGAATCTGAGATAAAACTCCAGTGGCAGCTTTCATAAAAGTTGCTAAGTAAGTAGGCGCAAAAAAACATAACTATTTATATAAAAGTAAATTAACCTCAAACCCTTATACCTATTCCCTTTTGCCTATTGCCTATTGCCTTTTTCAACTATAATTTTCCCTGCCGAACTACTTATATCTATAAAGGCATATAGGAATTAATGATTTTATGGGAGATCCAATAATATCTTTTCCGTTTACGTCGGAATGATAAAAAGTATGTATGAAAAAAAACTCTGTGTCCCTCCGCGTTTACCTTGGCGTAACTTTGCGTTAAAAAATATATAATTCCGATGCAGACGGATTTGATATAACTCTTTATCGGCGATCGCAGATAAAAGATTGAAGCATTTATTATAGTACAAACCAATTGACGATCTAGGTACAAACAGGATGGCTTATACTGCTTATGTTTCCACAAAAAATGCTAATTCTCTTACAGTTCGTAATGCGCCATTAGGAGATAAAGTAGATTCCCTGAGTAATGGTAGTGAAGTGATAGTGCGAGGAGAATCTGTTCCTAAAGGAAATTGGAATTGGGTAGAAATTGGTGACAACCGTTGGGTAGCGTTAGAATTTTTGACAACGATTAGAAATACAAAGGTAGTAGCGACTCGCTCTAGAGAAACCATTGGTGGCGGTTTGAGAGTATATAAAACTCGATTAATTGATAGCAGGGGTAATGTTGTAGGTAGGGTAAGACTTATTTCCGGTAGAGTCAACAAACAAACCCCTTCTCACGTGCCTAATTCTCAAACTCCTCCACCCTTTGGAATTTACACTTTTGATACTCCTGGATGGGTATATGAAGGTGAAGATTTAAAAGCAGAATTTGGGGGAGTTTGGTCGCCGATTACACCTACTTTCAGCACCAATCGTACGGAAATAGGCGTTCATTACGATCCATCAACTTTTAAGAGAAATTACAACGTTGGCACAGCAGGTTGTTTTGCAACCCCCACCGCTAATGAAAGAAATATTATGACAAAGTTTATTCGCACACACAAACCAAAGCACTTTATTTTTTATGAAGGATAGAGATTAATCCTGGTTTCGTGTTATCGAATTAAGTGAGAGGGGGGAGAGGGGGAAGAGGGGGGAGAAAAATTTTTATAGCTAATCGATTAGCCTCAAAGGAGTAATATTACCTTCGTAATCCGACATGAGTTGTCAAAACTTGAAATGGATAAAAACCAGATTTTTTGAAACACTGGTTTGCTTAACTATTGCGAATAATTTAGAAGTGCGATCGCGAAGAATAATTTGTCAGATGAGTATCTTTGCTAGTAGAAATAATGAGAATAAAAAGTTATTTTCTCCCCTCTCTTCCTCTGTTCCCCCTCATTCAGTAATTTTGCGTTGGCAGAATAGTAGCCTAATCATATTTTTAATATTAATTTATGAGTTTAGTTGGTATCGCTACTGAAAGTGAATAAAATAAAAGAGAGAATTTATATAATTCGATATAATTATGAATTGGTCATTTGTCATTTAGATAACTTTCCATCGGTAGTAACTGATGAGTTATTTTGCAATATTGACGATTGACTAATTACATAAAAATACGAAACAAATATGTAACATATACATTCAAAATAAACTACCATCAAATTTGTATAAATTACTCATTATTCCCTATGGCTAATCGTTCCCATTTCCGGAATTTATCAAAACTTCGGCAAGAAGCAGCGAGCGAGAAAACTTCGCCACAGCGGTTAGAAGAGTTAGCTAAAATTAATATCGAACTAGCACGAATTGTAGCAAGAAATGCAAATACTGCTCCCGATTTGTTGCAGGATTTGGGTAGCAGCCCAGATAATATTATCCGGAAAAATGTTGCTGCTAATCCTAACACGCCAACAGAAATGTTGTGGGAATTGGGGGCGGAATTCCCTCAAATGCTGTTAGAAAATCCGGTATTTTCTTTATTGTTGTTGGAAAATCCCAATTTTGTGACGGATATTCCACTGATTACTTTGCTAGCTTTGTTAAAGTTTGATGAGGTATCACCAGAGTTTCTGGAATTGGCGACGAGTCATGATGATGTGGAAGTGTTGTTAACCATCGCCATGAATCCTAAAACACCAAAAACAGCTTTGCAAAGGTTAACTCAGGTACAAAATATAGAAGTTGCCCAGGCAGCACGGGAGCATATTTCCTTAGCCGGAGAAATGCATCGGGGATGGGATGAAGCCGCAATGGTGGCAATGCAGACTACTAATTTACCACGCGATCGAGAATCGGAAATTTACCTATGGGCAATTGGTGCGATACCGGAATATCTGTTAAAGATGTTGGATGCTGAGGTACGCTTGTATATTGCTGAAAGTTTAAATACTTCCGAGCAGGTTTTGGCAATGTTGGCGAGGGATAGTTACAGTAAAGTGCGTGCAATGGTTGCTCAAAATCCTCATACTCCCATAAATATTGTGGAACAATTAATGGGAGATATTAGCGATATAGTAAGAGAAGCAGTTGCTTATCATCCTCTTACACCGCTAAATTTACACCAACAGTTTCAATTGCAATTGGAAGCAATAGAAAATCCGGTAACTTCTGAAGATGTTCTCAGACAACTTTCTACCAGTCAATGGATGCGGATTCGTTTGGGTGTTGCAGCCCACTCCAATACTCCTACAGATATATTATTGCAATTAGCAAGCAGTGATGAAGATGTAATGGTACGCAAAGCTGTAGCGCTTAACCTTAATTCTCCCGTAGAAGCCTTAGAAAAACTGGCAAAGGATAATGATGCTTGGATAGTTAAAATTGTCGCAACTCATCCCAATAATCCAGCACACATTGCTCCCAGTCTGCAAAAAAATACTATACACGACTATATAAATACAGCTCGCGCTCAAGGCATACCAATTATGCCAGTATACGCCGTTTATGACCCAAACTTGTTAACGGCGATGGCGGAGAGTAGCAACTATGATACTCGTCAAAGAGTTGCACAACACCCCAATACTCCCATTCATATTTTAGAAAAACTTGCCGATAAAGAAGATAATTCTATTCTAGAAACCGCACTTACCAATCTTTCTCACAATTCTAAAACTCCCCAGAGTACTTTGCAATGTTTAGCGCAAACTTCCGATTTTAAAATTTGCACTGCTGTAGCGCGCCATCGCAACACCGATACCATGACGCTTGCACAATTAGGAAAACATCATCGTTGGGAAGTGCGCACCATAGTAGCGAAAAATCTTCAAACTCCCCTGAAAACGCTTGTACAACTGATTCAAGATAAACATAGAACAGTTAGAGAAGCAGCCATAAACAATCCTTACACCCCTGCAAACATTTTAGAACAACTTGAAATTCTTAAAAACCCCAATACATCTGGCGACATCCTCAATAGCCTTTCTCATAGCAAACAGGTAATCATTCGTCAGGGGGTTGCACGCCATCCCAATGCTGACAAAAATCTGCTCAAGCAACTAGCAGAAGATAATATTAGTATGGTGCGTCTGGGTGTAGCTGAAAATCCCCATACCCCTAGTAGTTTGTTGGAATTATTAGTAGTAGACAAAGATAATACAGTTGTTATCGCCGTCGCTGCTCATGCCAATACATCTTTAAATATTCTCGAACAACTAAGTATTTTAGGAAAGCCAGATAATCAAATTAAGCAAACAGCAATTAAAGCTTTACTCAACCGCTTTCCAGATAGAATCAGCAAGATTTTAGCCGCTTGCATTACCTCCAAGACTCCAACATTCACCCGCTTACTCGTTTTATTACATCCTTCAACACCAAAAGAAATCTTAGAGCAAAATATTCATTCTTCCTCCTGGTTAGAAAGATATGCCATCGCCAAAAATCCCAATACTCCTTCTAATATCCGCGCTGTCTTAACTCGCGATGGTAATCGAATTGTGCGTGCTGCAGCTTTGTGGGAATTAGAGAGGGGGAGATGAGGAGATGGGGAGGTGGGGAGATGGGGAGGAGGGTGGGATGCTGGGATGAGGGCTTTGAGGAGTAGAAGGGATGGGGAGTATGAGACAAGAGGAAAAGACATAGAAGAAAAGAAAAA
>JBHJJJ010000237.1:0-10686 GCA_050042755.1 Rivularia sp. (in: cyanobacteria) | reverse complement strand
CCCCCTTCATCATGAGTCAGCAAAACAAAGAAGATCAAAAGGTTGGTATGTTTAGAAACCGGCTGTCAGATAACTTGGATATTGATGAAATTCGTAAAGAAGAAGTTTATCTAGGAATATGCAATTCTGTGGGTTTAGGAGACGTTAGCTATTGGATCGAAGTATTTTTTGCGGCAGGTATTGCGACTCTGGGATTGGTGCTTAATAGCCCTGCGGTAATTATTGGTGCGATGTTAATTTCTCCTTTAATGGGAAGTATTTTGGGTAACGGTTTAGCCTTGGCTGCGGGTGATGTAATTTTAGCCACGCGAGCAATTCTCAAACTGGCGCTTTCGTGTCTAGTTGCTATTTTCTTTGCGGTGCTGTTGGTTTATGTACTACCTTTCAAGGAAATGACTCCGGAAATTTTAGCGCGTACGAAACCCAATATTCTTGATTTGGTAGTAGCATTATTTTCCGGTGCTGTAGGCTCGGTAGCAGTTTGTAAAAAGCCTAAAGGGGTAGCAACTTCGATTCCTGGTGTGGCGATAGCAGTTGCGTTGATGCCGCCTCTATGTGTTGTGGGCTACGGGATTGGCATCGCTATCAGCGTAAATATGATGAATGGATTGCAGATTGCTAAAGGTGGTGGATTATTGTTCTTCACCAATTTGGTAGCAATTACTTTTACTGCAATGATTGTTTTTCTTGCTTTACATATTGATAGTGTTAGGGCTAAACAAAAAATCCGGGAATGGCGAAGAGAACATAAAGAAAGTCTCTGGATACGAAACATTTTAGGATTATTTCCAGAATCAAGACGCTTAAAAAAAATTGGTAGCCTTCCCGGTAGATTTCTATTAATTTTAATTACTATTTCAGCTATTTTATTTCCACTGAATCAGTCATTTACTCAACTCAGACAAGAAGTTACTCTTAAGCGAAAGGAAAATAACATTACTTCAGCAGCAAGATATATTTGGCAGGATAACTTTGCGAGCTTACCTAATGGCGAACCACGTTCTTTTATTAGTCAAATATCAACTCGCGAACGCAATCAAAAATTGATGATTCAACTCCATATTTTCACTAGCGAATTATATACACCGGGAGAGCAAAATCAATTTGTCAAACTGCTAGCTAATCGTTTAAATAAACCTCCAGAATTATTATCTTTAAACTTAATAGAAATTCCCACCGCATCTGGCGAACTTTTCAGCACAATACCTGAAGAAGAAACACCAGAACAAATAATTAACATTGCTCAATTACAAGCAAATTTCCTGACAGAGGTAAAATCAGCCTTACTTAATTTAAAGCTACCACCACCCGCAAGAAAGATTAATTACGAGTTAATCAGCAGCCCAGGGGAACCCATGGCTATTCGCATAGTATATTTAAGCTCACGCGAAATCGATAAAGATGCTCGAGTTTTGCTTGCCAATGATATTAGACAAAGATTGAATTACCCATCAGCTAAAGTCAGTATGAGGAGGATTGCTGCTTCTTTGGAAGATATTAAATTTGAAGAAAAATCAACAGTACTTCAGCCCCAAAGTTTGCAAATTTTAGACAGTGCTGCCTCTACCTTAGAGCAACAACCTACTTTAAAACTAAAAATAATTGCCAACCAAAAATCAGACGAGCCGATAGAAACCAGTAAAACCCGTGCCCAAGTAATTAAAGAGTATCTGGAATTGAAATGGAAAATTGAGCCTCCAAGGATAATCGAACAAGTTGGAGAAAAATCTCAGCCAAATGCCATACTCAAATTTACTTCATAAATTTTGGATTTGACTCAAGGAGATTGTGATTAAAAGTACATTTGTCAAAGGTTCCCATGGGATTAGGAGAGTGGGTTTAATCCCGGCATCGCCAATCCGTCTTAGAAAATTGGGGGTAAGATATTCTTCCTCCCCAAATTTACGTAAAATCTAAAATGTATTGACAGCAATTGATCGTTGGTCGGTATTAATTGATAATTGATAGTTGATAATTGATACCCGATCATGACAAAACTTCGCTTTTTGAGATTTTTTCGTTACCTGAATTTTAAAACTCTTAAAGAAACTGTTACCAATGTAGGCAAACGGCGACTCTTAGGGTTAGCTTCCGAAATCGCTTATAACGCCATATTATCTTTATTTCCGGCAATTCTCGCGATTCTGACAGCCATTGGCTTGTTAGAAGAAGGTTTGCAAAATATCTTTAAAGAATTAGCACAACAACTCAGTGAAGTCGCACCTAAAGAAGCTTTAGATTTGATTACTGAATTTGCTAGAAATGAAATTGCTAATTCCAAAAATGGCGGTTTGTTCTCCTTAAGTTTTTTTGCTGCAATTTGGACTGCTTCTGGTGCAATTGGTACCGCAATGACAGCTTTAGATCAAATTCAACAAACATCAGAAAATCAGATGCGCCCATTTTGGAAAGCGAAAATTGTATCCATAGGATTAACAATTGGCACTATTATACTTTTATTACTAGCTTGCATTTTTATATTTATCAGTGGAGAACTTTTACAGTTTGTAGTAGATAATTCTGCTGGCTACTTAAATTTTCTGTCTGACCTATGGAACTTGATGCGTTGGCCTTTAGCATTAGCAATTGTAGCTTCTGCTTTCGGTTTTATTTATCGTTTTGGCCCCAGCCTCTGGAAAAAAGGAACGCCGATTATGCCGGGAGCTTTATTTGCCGCTATTTGCTGGGCATCTGTATCAAATTTATTCAGAATTTATGTAGAAAATTTTGGTAATTATAATAAAGCATATGGCGCTATTGGTACTGTAATTGTACTCATGCTCTGGCTTTATATGACTGCTGCAGTTGTGCTTATAGGTAATCAATTAAACGTTACCGTAGGGGAGAATATGTATCCAAATCCAGGAAAAAAAATTGAATAGTATTTAGCGCTACATATTAACTGCAATAAGCAACAAGATTTGACTATAACAGTAAAAGAAACAGCGATTTCATCATACAAAAGCCATTCTTCCTATGTCTTTGCCACCTTCTCAGTTTTATTCTATCAAGCCCGAAACCAAAGCACCGACTTTAAAGCGTCTGCGTAGTTTTAGTCGTTTACTAGATAACTTTATTACTATTCCCGGAACCGGAATCGGTGTAGGTTTGGATGCAATAATTGGATTATTCCCCGCAGGGGGTGATTTTTTAGGTATTCTGTTTAGTGCGTATATTGTTTTAGAAGCCGCACGATTGGGTGCCTCTAAAGCAACTTTAGGCAGAATGACTGTAAATATTATTCTTGATGCCTTGATTGGTGTAGTACCCATTGTAGGGGATTTATTTGACTTTGCTTGGAAAGCTAACGACCATAATGTCAAACTATTAGAAGAACATTTAAAGTTCCCAAGTCAAAAGAAAAAAGCAGATACTTGGTTTGTTTTTGTACTTTTAGCTGTATTATTATCTCTTGCTATAGCTTTAGTTACATTTTCTGTAATTGTTACAAGATTTATTTGGGGACTTTTTACAGGCTAAAAGATGTTGGATTGAAGATGATAGCTCACGAAGATTGCGGGGCTAGGAGTTAGGAGTTATGAATTTAAAACTTCTAATTTATTTCCTATGCCCCATGCCCTATTGAGAATTGATTTATTGTAATGAAAGACTGGTGGCAAAATACTTTTCCTAAAGGACAACAGAAAGTAACCATTACAGATAGTCAAGGTTATCCCATACAAATTGCCTATGGTGAAAAAGGTACGGGTAAACCTTTATTTTTACTGCATGGTATTGGTAGCTGGAGCTATAATTGGCGTTATCTGATCGAACCATTATCTGAATATTTTCGAGTAATTTGTTTTGATGCTAAAGGGTTTGGATTTTCAGAAAAGCCTTTACATCGTCAAGAAACTACAGGTCATCAAGTAATTGAATTACAACGCATTATTACAGCACTATGCAATCAACCTGTAGCAATTTTAGCAGAATCTTTGGGAGCTTTAGTTGGTCTCGCCTTTGCTGAAGAATATCCCCAATTAGTTTCTCGGTTAGCAATTATTAATGTTCCAGTATTCACGAAAAGACTTCCTCATTGGGGTATGTCTGTACTGGCTCAAACACCCCTAGAATTTATCGAAGTAATTGACAAATTACGTTTGAGCTACCTTTTCGCACCATTGATCAGAGAAATCATGGCAATAGAAAGGCGCAGCGTACTATTCGATCCTTCGATTTTGACCAAAGAAGATGTATTCTGGATAACTTACCCCTACATTGAGTTTCCCGGTACTTTTCTTAAAGTGGCTCAAGAATTACAAATTGCTGCAGGAGAAATTGAAAATTATAAAAACAACAAACCCAATTGGTTGAGTCAGATTCAAAAAAATTTAATTAATATTGAATGTCCCACATTAATTATGTGGGGTGAACAAGATAGTTGGTTCCCTCTTGAACATGGAAAAAAACTAAATCAGCAACTTCTGGGTTCTCAATTTAAAATTCTTACTAACTGCCATCATGATGCTTCAAGTGGTGCAGCAGATGCAATCAAAATTACAACTCTTGAATTTTTAAGAAATACAAACTTTTTGTGAATTGTAATAAATACCCATAAAATAAGAGTGGGAGGATGCATATCACAAGCATTCACTCCCACTCTTACATTTGCCGCTGTAGCGTTTCGGAATACGTACAAACTTCACCTTGATTTTGTGGGCTGTTTTTGGTTCAACGCAACATTTGTACGCGGTTGGTATTCCTAATGCGGCAAACGAAACTTAATTATTTTTAATTTTAATTGCCATTGACAACTGTCTTATGTATCTGATAAGATTTATATCCCATTGGTAAAGATAATATCCCGTTGGTAAAGATAATATCCCATTGGTAAAGATACAATTTAGTGGTAGAGAGTGTATCACCATCGGTTATTAAAGTGATACACCCTGATAACAACACCCTTGAAGTCGTTTATCTTGATTAAAGATAACTGACTAAATTGTGAGTTGGTTGCCATTTTGGCAGGTTTTATAATTTGTTTGATAAAGACAAGCAATAAAGCAGTTAATAACCATTACTCAAACAGAATTTTACCCAACAGCATTTTGGATTGAATATCTTTATATAGTGCAAGAGTAAAGGAGATGCATCTATTGCACTCCTTTTTTCTGTTTGATATATAGGTTTACAACTGCTTGTAGCTGCCCATCCAAAGCGTGAGTTATATCAAATCCCGAAGCACACCACGCGCCCTTTCTCGGAGTCGCCACATGGCGTGTATTGATTAAAGGAAAACTACTTGCAGTGCGACTTAAGGGCAGCGTTAAGCGGTGAAGTTGGCTGCGAGTATAGCTATTTTCCCTTGAATATAATACAAAACTGTAATGTTTCCGATTAGCAAAAGCCTCTCCCATCGGGAGGAGAGCAGGTACTCAACGAGCACGACTTCCTCAATTGAGAGCGGCGCTATATATCCTGTGGAAAATTCGGTGAATTACTATAATAAAAAAACACGCATCTCGACAATGAAGTCTCGAAAGCGTGGAATATAATCGTTATTATTTTTAACTCTATTAATGCCTTATTACAAAATAAGCAAAGTTTTAAAACTACGACTTTAATTTAACTAATTATTACTTACGTAACATTGAAGACAAAGAAGTCTGTTTGCGAATATCTAATACATCAACCAAAGAATCTTGATTTTTTTGATTGGGCTTAAAACTTTGCTCTGGAGGTAAAACTGTTACAACAGGTTTCGGTTTCGCCTTTTGTGGAGGCATGGCCATTATACGAGTTTTACGGGAGTGCTGCACACTAACAGGCGTTTTTTTTGGTAGACGTGCTTCCATGGCTTGATAATGCCGCTGTGCTAAGCGTATTTCATTACGATTAATAATACGTTTCTTAATTTTTTGTTTATGCTTGGGACGGTTAATAAATCGTAATATTATTAAGCATCCACTAGCGCAACTAAGAGCTATGGCAGCTACCATCCATAAAGGGATAGGATTCTCATTGCTTTCGGGGCTTTGAGCAGGTGATTTTGGTGGTATCACCTCAGCCTGTAGCGTTTCTGAATCTTTACGTTTTATGCTCTCACCAACATAACCCAGGCTGTATATTGATAGGGCACCGCCTCCCAAAAACATTAATAACAAACCAGTTAAAAATAGCCAAGGATAATGTATGAATAAATATATCGCTACATTTTTAAAGCTATTTATTCTGTTTGTAGATTTACTGTTTTCTGAAATTGGCACAGATTCTTTGACTTCGGACGACTCCTGCTGTACAGTCTGAGTATTTTCCATGGCTTTGTTCAGATTTGTACTTCTCAAGATATAGATTGTACTGGAGTAGCGAGGTTTCACGTATCCGTAATAAAATTTGGGATTTTAGTAGTCTTTTTAAAAAACTTAGACTACTAAATCCGCGAATAATTAATAATATTTAAGTACTTAATGCGACTTGATTGTTTTCTGGAGTGGAATTTCTTGACTGAGCTAATTGAACTAGTCTAGAGACTAATTCTGGAAAAGAAACACCACTGTTTGCCCAAAGTTGCGGATACATACTCGTTGCCGTAAAGCCTGGTAGAGTATTGATTTCATTAATAAATACTTCTCCCGTTGCTTCAACATAGAAGAAGTCTACCCGTGCTAAACCGGCGCAGTCAAGAGCAGTAAATGCTTGTATTGCTTTCTCCTGAATTTGCTGAGCTACAGTATCGGGAATTGCTGCTGGAATAAGTAAATCTGCTTTACCGCTAGTATACTTAGTTTCATAATCATAGAAGTCAGCTTCGTAAGTGATTTCACCGACAACAGAAGCTTTGGGATTATCATTTCCTAAAACAGCGCACTCAACCTCTCTTGCAGTAACTCCAGCTTCAACAATAATTCTACGATCGTAGCTTGCCGCACTATCCAAAGCAGCTTCTAATTCGGAGCGCGATCGCACTTTGGCAATACCGACGGATGAACCTAAGTTAGCGGGTTTAACAAAGCAAGGATAACCCAAAGTTTGTTCAATGTCATCGCAGAGTTTGGGGAAGATACAAGGATTTGACCAAATTTGCTCCCTAGTTAGCCCCATATACTTAACTTGTGGCAATCCTGCTTGAGCAAAAATGGATTTCATGCCAATTTTATCCATACCCGCAGATGAACCCAACACCCCGGAACCAACAAAGGGAACCTGCATTAAAGTAAGCAACCCTTGAATTGTACCATCTTCCCCATTCGGTCCGTGGAGAATGGGGAACCATACATCTACGGTTTCCGCTGATTTCGGGAATTGCCAAAGTTGGGGTTGAGAGTTTTCACAAGATAAGGCTTCCCCGGATGATAAAACCTGTAGTGCAATATCCGGGCCTTGCCTAGCACCATCTTTTCTAATATAAAAAGGCAATAATTCGTACTTGTAGGCATTTTCTTCAGCCTTTAACGCCCCTGAAATTGCTTGAGCTGAAACTATGGAAACTTCATGTTCTCCAGAACAACCGCCAAAAAGTAAACCTACCCGCAATTTTGTCATTTTGAATACTTAAATATAATAGCTAATTGCAGCTAGGGTATCATAACCTGTTATAATTACTGAATATTTTTGATTACCATTATTTTAATAATCAAAAACCCAGCCGTAAAGACTGGGTAATTGAGCGGTTACATATAGGTTAGGGGCCATAGTTCCCCAGTTAAATATAAGAAGTAAGCTTAATCGTAGCTCATCTAAGATAGGATACCGTTAGTGAGATGTCAATTCCGGAAAGTTTGAATTTCTTTTTGGATAACTAT
Organism: Rivularia sp. (in: cyanobacteria); assembly: GCA_050042755.1. Classification (GTDB taxonomy): domain Bacteria; phylum Cyanobacteriota; class Cyanobacteriia; order Cyanobacteriales; family Nostocaceae; genus Rivularia. The sequence goes on along the minus strand of JBHJJJ010000237.1, from coordinate 2,944 downwards.
GGTAAATTCTGTTGTAGAACTAAATATGATATGACAGCCCAAGCAGCCATATACTTGCGAAGCCCGGAGATTGCCGCCCTTGAGTCGCGACAAGCCCGGTAAAGCGACATTTTAACTAGGTTGTTGAGCTAATTGTTCTGTTTTTTCTTCTTCCGCTGTTTCTTCTTTTCTCTTAGTGTCAGTAGTTTCTTGCACTTGATTGAGATGAATGTTATTAACTTGAGTAATAAAGTTTTCGATTGACTTCTTAGCTTTTCTTTCTTGTTCGCCTTCGTTGGCTGAGTCATAGCAGCGATACAACGGAGTTATGCCTAGAACAAATTTTTCTTGTTCTGCTTCTAATAATTCAACGGTTGTGTTAGCAGAAATCCAAGTTTCTTGAAGAGGAAAAGAAGTGACAACACTAGCGACTATAGAAGCAACAGCAGGAAAAATTACGGGAAGCCATTTTAGCCAAGTTTGCCCCGCTTGCAATTTGTCTACCAAAACTAAAATTGGTGTAACCCCAGATAAGACAATTGTTCCTATTTGTAAAATGTAGTAAAGATTCCTTGCTTGTTTTCGAGTTTTCTTGTAATCTTCAATTAATTCTTGAGCATAGGCTAAAGCCTTTGTTCTGGCTGGTGAAATTAGATGATTGACTACGTCTTTCTTATTGTTATTAATTAGATAGAGATCGGCTTTCTTCTGGATTTCACTAAAATAGGCATTTTGACGAGCAGCCTTAAAATTTTGTTGATTGACTAGGAACAGAAAAACAAATGTAGCCAGAGCGATCGCACTAGCGATTGTAAATCTTGGATCGTTTGGAAGAATAAGAGAAATTAGACCACAAGCCACAAAAGCCGCAAAACATAAATATTCTAATACCTTAAGAAAAGATAACGTTTTTGGAGTTGACGAAGAGAATGATTGCATCTGGGTATCCTTCGTTTCGATTTGGTTATTTAGTTCAGAAGTAGTCACTGTTTAGTATTGATAAATTTCAGATATCAGTTTATCAAAGTATTCTAGAATGCACCATTTGCAGATGTGGGTTAGGGCTTTTCGGTTGTTTACTCCTTTCCCGGCATGTTAGCGGCGCCCTCGTGAGGGGGGAGAGGGGGAAGAAGGGGAAGAGGGGGAAGAATTTTATCGGTAATTGATTAGTACGTAGGTTGGGTTAGACGCACGAGAAGATTTAATGATTAAGAGATTATATATTGCGTCGTAACCCAACATCAGTGTTATCAAGTTGTTAAACCAACCAAATTTAATAATTTATGCCAATTATCACCCAAATAACCAGTAATTTTACTTAGATGGGGTTGGAGTTTTGCGATCGCACTGGCAAATCCTGCGGTTTTCTTGGCATATTCCAAAGCTCGCTCTAATGGCTTACCCACTTCATCTTTATCTGGCTGTGGTTTATTTAATTCTTCTTGAGCATCTTCAAAAGCATTTTCTATTTTACGACGATCTGAGGTTTCTAATTGTCCTATTATTTCACGTAGAGCATTAATTTCTGCTTGGATATTGACGCTTTCAGGTGCGGGTAAACTTACTTGTTGATTTTGATTTTTGATGTTGGCAGTGCTATTCTCTCCCGTTATAATTGCACCACCAGTAATACTAGCGCTTCCCCCCATAGAAACTGAACGGTTTTGTCCGCCTTGATTATCGTTATTCATATGATTATTCTCATCAGATTTTACAGCGTTGATTTTTTCTTCTTTTAGATAACGCGATCGCCGAATTTTGATTTGTGGGGTTGCATATTCAGGAATTCCCTGTAAATCAATGGCAGCACAACCCATTTGAAAACTATCTTGATAATTTCTGTTGCTAAATAAAGCTGTATAAAATCCCTTGCTAAATTGAATTGCTGCCTCATCTCCAATCGCTTGATTCATTCCTACTACGCAATCAATATGTTGGTGAATAGAATCAGCTTGTGTTTCGCTATAACAAGCGTTGAGTAAAACACATTCAATCTGTTGTTGAAATAAATAAAATAATTTTGCTAGAGCTTGAGTACTTACAAGTTTTTGGTGTCCTAAATTATCTTCAAAGGCTAATCCATCAGTATCTTTACCATGTCCGCAAAAGTGAACAATTGTTGGTTGATGATGAGATAGGAAGCGGGTTAAATCGTCAACTTGTAGGGCTGATTCGGTGATGATTTGAAATTCGTTTCGATGGGGAGATAGTTGGAGTGTTTTTTTGATTTCTCGTATTTCTTCATCCAAGCGGAGATTTGTTGTGTCTTTGGGGTTGGCGGAGAGGATGAGGATTTTTTTCATAGTGGTAATTTAAATTTATATGGTTTTTTAGGACTTATATCTTTTCCAAAAGCTGAAAGAATTAAGCTGTTACGCATTTAATTCTCCCCCCTCTTCCCCACGCCACTTGCTACAACCGAGGGCACCTCGGCAACGCAGTGGCTCCTCTTCCCCCTCTTCCCCCTCTCCCCCCTCCCTATCCTCACCCGTAAATTGGCTACACCCCACCATCATTCCTCCTCCTTCAATTCCGGATTCTTCTGCTCGGCATGAACAGTTAAAACCTTTGTCAACGACTCCGCTATACAATCATCACTGGGACATTCATTCGTAGCTTTGAGTGCTAATCCCAAGCTTTTCAAGTTCGCTGCGGTTTCGGCTATGGCACTTAAGGCTTCGGCTTTGAATAGGGAAGATTCAATGTTGTCGGCAGAATTGATTGCTTGTTGGAGCAATTTTTCGGCTTTTTCGGGTTGTGAGAGTTTGGCAAAGACTGAGGCTATGGCACTTAAGGCTTGGGCTTTGGATTGGGAATCTTCAATGTTGTCGGCAGGATTGATTGCTTGATGGAGCAATTTTTCGGCTTTTTCGGGTTGTGAAGGTTTTGCAAGGACTGTAGCTATGGCACTTAAGGCATGGGCTTTGGATTAGGAACAGTCAATGTTATTGGAATGATTGATTGC
>JBHJJJ010000236.1:0-8947 GCA_050042755.1 Rivularia sp. (in: cyanobacteria) | reverse complement strand
GCACCATTCCCATACATTTCCATGCATATCATATAAACCGAAAGCATTGGGAGGAAATATCCCTACTTCTGTTGTTTCTTTTCTAAAAATTCCTTTGGGTTTGGAAGTATAAGTGTAATTTCCATCGTAATTAGCTAAATCGGTGGTAATATTTTCCCCAAAATAAAAAGGTGTAGTTGTACCAGCACGACAAGCATATTCCCATTCTGCTTCGGTTGGTAATCTATAATTTCGTCCGGTTTTTTGACTTAGTTTTTTACAGAGTTTTACAGCATCATCCCAGGATACACAATCAACAGGTCGATTTTCACCTTTGAATTGAGCGGGATTCTTCCCTGTAATCGCTTTGTATTGTGCTTGGGTAACTGTATATCGACTCATGAAGAAACTAGGTATTGTAACTTGATGTTGGGGACTTTCATTGTTTCTTCTTTTCAGTTCACTATGTGGAGAACCCATAATAAATTGTCCTCCCGGGATCTCTACCATTTCCAAAGTGATACCATTACCTAATTTTTCAATCAAGTATTTTGTTTCGTATGTTTTATTCTCGATTAATTTGCCTTTTTTATCAATTGTTACAGTTGTAAATTCAAATGTCCGTAGTATGGGTTCTTCGAGTAAAGCAACTGTAGTTAATTTAGAAATATTTTGTGTTTGATTTACTGGTTTATTGATTTGGGAAATTGGACTTTTTGAAGTGGTAGGTTTACTTCTAGAAAATAGTTTTTTGAGGATTGTTCGGATAATGGGTTGACTAGTTGAATTTTGTGATAGTTGAATTGCTTTTAAAGTTTCTGCTGCATTTTGGTAACGCTGACTCACCCGAGAATGCACCATTTTTGTTAATACTTCGGCAAAACCATCAGAAATATTAACCTTATCCAGCCAAATTACTTCTCCATCTCGATCAAAATTTAATTGATCTGTTCGTATTCCCGTCAGCGCTTGTATACCAAGCATCCCCACAGCATAGATATCACTAGCTAATTTCGGTTTACCATTACATTGCTCGAATGGTATAAAGCCTGGTGTCCCAACTACTGCCGTAAAATTAGGTTGTGCGATATTTCCGCATACTATTTGTTTGACTGCACCAAAGTCAATTAAAATAATTTTCCCATCAATCCGACGACGCATGATATTTTTGGGATTAATATCGCGGTGAATAATATTTTGTTGGTGAACGAATTCTAATACTTCTAAAATTTCTTTTAAAAGCTGAATAACTTCATCTTCAGAAATCTTTTCTCCCAGAGGGATTGTTTCCGTTAAATCTACCCCATCAATAAATTCTTGAACTAAATAAAATTGATTCCTTTCCTGAAAATACTCTAATAAATTGGGAATTTGTGGATGCATATTACCCAAGTTGTACAGAGTCGCAGCTTCTTTGCGAAAAGCTTGTTTTACCCACTTTAATTGCTCATTCTTAAGATTTTGAGTTTTCAGACGTTTGACAACACACTTAGGTTTTAAATCGATAGGAATACCCAAATCTTCAGCAAGATAGGTTTCACCAAACCCCCCACTTCCTATTTTTTTGATAATTTTGTATCGGTTGCGGAGTGTTTGACGGATATTCATAGATTTACCGAGGGATTCTGCGGTTCATTATAAAATATTAATTATCACTAAATCACACACAAAATGACTTCAATCCTCACAAAGAAAACCATCCAAACCAATAAATTACCTGCTGGAGGTACAGTACCAAATCAATTTGATGTATTGGAAGCTTGGTATCCCGTTCATTATAGTAACGACTTAGATAAAACCAAACTTACCCGTTTTACTATCCTCAATAAAGACATTGTAATTTGGTGGGATAAACAAAGCTCTTCTTGGCGAGTATTTGAAGATAAATGTCCCCACCGTCTCGTACCATTATCCGAAGGTAGAATAGCAGAAGATGGACTTTTAGAATGTCCCTATCATGGTTGGGCTTTTGCGGGAAATGGTGAGTGTAAACGCATTCCCCAACAACCAGAAGGTACTAAAGCCGAAACATCTCAAAGAGCTTGCGCTATTTCTTTCCCAACAACTGTTAAACAAGGATTATTATTTGTCTTTCCCGGAAACCCAGAAAATGCAGAAAAAATAAAAGTTCCGATTATTGAAGCTATTGAAGAATCTCCAGACGTATGGGTTGTGTTAAATACTTTCCGGGATTTACCTTATGATGCTTTAACGCTGTTAGAAAATGTTAGCGATCCCAGTCATGTTCCTTTTACCCATCATGCTAACGTTGGTAATAGAGATAGCGTTTCACCCGTGGAATTAGAATTAGTTGAATCTGGAAAGAATGGTTTTAACGGAATTTGGCAAGATGGTCCAAGAAAAGGTACTCTAGGAAAACAATATACAAGTTTTATTGCACCGGGATTTGTATGTCACGATTTAACAGCAAAGCAATTAGGTAGAACTTTGACGGTGGTTTATGCTACTCCCATCCGTAAAGGAGAATGTCGTTTATTTGCGCTTTTTCCGTTCAAATTCTCCTCAAAACTACCTACTTTTTTTATTAAACTAACCCCGCGCTGGTATTCTCACATCAGAAATAATCGGATTCTAGAAGACGATCAAATTTTCCTCCATTATCAAGAGCGCTTTTTAGAAGAATCTGGAGGAAGTCGCAATTTTAATAAAGCATTTTATTTACCTACTTTAGCAGATACCTATGTATCCGAATTGCAAAAATGGGTGAATAAATATAATGCAAATCCATTTCCTGGGGAAAGTTTACCACCAAGGTTATCAACAGAAGCACTTTTAGATCGATATCATTCTCATACAAAACATTGTGCAAGTTGTAGTAAAGCACTTGTGAGAATTCAGAAAGGGAGGGTTGCGATCGCACTTCTTACTGCAATAACTTGGGCTATGATACCCTTAACAACTTTATTGCCAAATAAACCCGTAATTTTACCTTTATCATTCTCCGCAATATTTCTTTTATCTGCGGGTGCATGGTTTGGTTTGGGGAGATTAGAAAAGGGATTTTACAAAGGTGAGGAAATACCTCCACGTAATTTACCGTAAATGTGTAGAGACGTAGCAGTGCTACGTCTCCTAAAATGGACTAAACTCAACCGAAAAGCACTATAAAAAAGTACGCATATAAAAATGTATCTTTTTGCATTGTTTTTTACATTGTTTTGGTATATACATAGAAGGTGATTTCAGTGGATTCCCTGTAAATAAAGGTTTTTGCTCACGAATCCATATGTAATAAAAATCTCAAACGAGAAAAAATGATGCAAAAGATAATCGCAACTATTTCAACTATGCTGCTGAGCATGGTTATGTTTTTAACCTCAATTGGCTCTGCTAATGCTATGCCGCTAGTTCCCGTACAGTCTACTACAATCGCTTCGATTTACGTTGGTAACTTGTCCTATGAAGTCACACAGGAAGATTTAAATGAGGTATTTGCCGATTATGGTTCGGTTAAGCGTGTCCACCTGCCAACAGATAGGGAGACAGGGAGACCAAGGGGATTTGGATTCGTAGAAATGTCAACAGAAGAAGAGGAGGCTGCTGCTATTGAAGCACTTGATGGAGCAGAGTGGATGGGGAGAGAGATTAAAGTGAACAAAGCGAAACCTCGTGAGAGTAGTAAACCTGCGGGTGGTGGGTATAATAGGAGGGGTGGAAATTTCAGCGGAAGATATTAAGAAACATATTTTGACGCTCTCCTTGCTGGTATTACATTTTGATTTCATTTAAAATGCAGCGTTGTACGTCTCGAAAGCCAGTAGGGTGAGTTATCTCACATCTTATACCAGTTACAATAACCGCCTTGGAATAAATTCCCAGGCTAAAAAACAAAGTCTGATAAATCAGACTGGGGAAGGCTTTTAGTGCGTTTTAACGTACTCGGCTTGTGGGCCTTGAAATTCATTTCCGTGGAATCTGGGCTTAAAGATATTGGTGCAAGATGTGAGCGCTCGACTAGCGGCGATCGCCACTAGCAACAAATGAAACTAACACATTTGATTAAATCTCAAATCCTTATTGGGCAAGGGTTTAAAAATGTGTTAGTTAGGAGTTATGGTGTAAGCTATCACGCACCATGTTATTGATAAATCAAAACAAAACGATTTTTTTAAGGGATATGGTTGCTGTTAGTGACCGTTTTTTTGTTGGGTTTTTATCGCAAAACTACAATCAAAACCAAGATTTTATCGGTGTATAACTGATATAGAAATTGAGAATGAGGTCGTAATACTAACTTTATAACAGAAACATTTCCCTCTCATCTAAATTCTAATTTAATAACACCATAAAAATCTCTACAATGCCTCAAATATCCCGCAGAAAATTATTAAAACAAGGTACAACCGCTATAGTCAGTCTTTCTTCTATAAGTTTACTTAATTTACTCGCTAATTCCCAATCCTCTGCTGAAACAGCAATCAGCAACCTAGAAAAGCAAATCCCTAAATTGATGCGAAATAACCGAATTCCCGGAATTTCTGTGGCAATAATTCGGGATGGAGAATTGTTTTGGAATAAAAGCTTTGGCATTAAACACCAATATAGAAAAACATCTGTTAATAACGAAACTATCTTTGCTTGCGCATCCTTAACTAAACCATTGTTTGGTTATGCAGTTTTACAAATGGCTGAAAGAGGAGAAATCGATTTAGATACACCTTTAACAAAATATACAGATAAACCTTTAATTTCCGATTCAAGAATCAACTTAGTAACTGCTCGTAGAGTACTGTCTCACACTACTGGTTTTCCTAATTGGAGCGGTAGCAAACCAGTGTGGTTTAAGAATAATCCGGGGGCAAAATTTGGTTATTCAGGAGAAGGATTTTTATATTTACAAACCGTAGTTGAAAAAATTACCCAACAACCTTTAGAAGAGTATTTACAACAGCAAATTTTAAAGCCTTGGGGAATGAATAACAGTAGTTTAATTTGGCAACCTGAATATGCAAACACAGCTAGTTATGGACATAATCGCCAAGGTAAACCCAAAGCTATGAGTAAACCTAAAACTGCCGGTGCTGCGGGGAGTTTACGTACTACTGCTGCTGAATACGCTCAATTTGCGATCGCGATGATGAATCCAGGAACAATTAACAGTAATTATTTAACAGAAGCAAGTCTAAAACAGATGTTAACTCCCCAAATAAAACTGAGTTATTCTCTCGATTGGGGATTGGGTTGGGGATTAGAAAAAACCAATAAAGGTAACTTCTTTTGGCATTGGGGAGATTTAGTTATTTTTAAAAGTTTTATTGCAGCATCCAAAGATTTAAAAACCGGAATAGTCATTTTAACTAATAGTCAAAATGGCTTAAAAATCTGCGAAAAAATTGTTAGTCAAGCAATCGGTGGAAAGCATCCGGCATTTAAATATTGGATGATTGATTATTAATTACTGGCACATTTTACTTGTAGGGTGCTTGTACACTGACTAATTTTTAAGGCAGTAATAAGGCAATCAGTGCACGGCACCACCCGAGTGTTGTGACAATTGCGTAAGTCCTGATAATTTAAGGATGGTGCGTGACGGTAATTTCAAATCCTGCAGGTCATAGGTGATAAATTATCGTAACCGTCACACACCCTACAATCTATCAGGATTAACGTGAAATGGGTTTAGCAGAAGTCAACTGTTTCGTTTCAGCTAACATCAAATTCGACTGATTCACACCAAACTTATAACCAATACCAAAATCTAAGGGCCGAATATTTTTATTACTCCTATAAACTCTTCTCAAATCTGACTGATAACGATTACTAAATAAACCAATGGGACGAGTATAAGCACCATAAAACTTTAAGTCCCATTTGGCATTATCAAAAGACTTTAAAGGCATTCCAGAATCATCTTGTAATAAATGACTACTGTTAGCCAAAATGGTATTTCTAATATTTGAAAAACTACCGTTATACATTAAGTAAGAAGCTGCTTTTAAATAAGTTACAGGATTATCCATTTTGCTGATAAACTTCGTGACTTCCGGATGCTTTTTCAAACCAGCGTTAGACAAATCTGTAGAGAAATAATACAAAGTACGAGGAGATGAATCTCCTTCAGGTACAAAAGCAATTTTTACTCCTGGAACCATCCCTTTTTTAAATTGTCCCACATTAGCATTTTTATCTAACCCAATATATTGCAAATCGAGGATACGATTTTTAGTACGTGCCATGAATACATACAAAATTGGTAATACTCCTTGCTTCCGTAAATCAACCTTCATATCGTTAGTACGGAAGAAGCTAAATTGCAAAATTTCTGATAGAGAGCTTCTTGCTTTACTTAATGCAGCAGTACTTTCACTTGCAGAAAGTTTGGCGAAATCTGGAACACTACCTACAGGTTCTAAACCTACTAAAACCATTTCCTTGGCTTTAGGAAATAAAGAATAACCGTAGAGAAAATCTGGTCCGCTGAAAGGATAGAAAAGAGATGGAGACTTAGCATTAATTTCTTTTAATTCTTTCGTAGTCCATTTTCTTACCTTTGCAAGCTGTTGATTTTCTAATTTTGACCAAGCATTTTTATAGTAATTTTTATGGTAACTCCAACCTTTATTTTGCTGTACCTTCCCTAAAGGACTTTGACTATCAACTTCCATCCCTGCAAGCAATTTCGCCGTATCGGTTAATTGAGCAGATTTTGCTTTGTCAAATTTTGCTAAAGAATCTACAGGCTTAGTTGCTTGAACATTTGTAGCATTATCTGTATCAGAATTAGGCTTGATATTTTTGCCAGAGCTACATCCTTGTAATAACAATAATGCACTAATACCAGTAGCTAAAGAAGCGGAAAATAATTGTTTTTTTTTCATGATTATAGAGAATTTCAAGTTTATACAAAAACCCAATTGCTTTGGGTTTACTTTTGGATATGATTTTTATTCCGATATCTCTTCAACAGAAGACCAACCCAACTTATTTTTGGCGGCGATGAAATAGACTATCAAACCGATTGCGAGTGTCCCCATTCCTGTTAAAGATTCAACTGGTTTATCAATCAAAATAAACACCAACATCCATAAACTAATTGCTAAGAAAATAATTGGTGTAAAAGGATAACCCCAAGTCTTATAAGGGCGGGGTGCTTCGGGATATCGCAAACGGTAAATGAAAACCCCTAAAACTGTAATAAATGAAGTTAATGTTAGGGTAAATCCTAAATAAGTAATTACTGCTTGAAAACTAGATGTCAATATTAAAACAGTAACGATAAATAGCTGGAGAAGAATTGCAAAATATGGAATACCACTGGTATTTTTTCTCGCAAGTAATTTAAATAAAGGAATATCTTCACCAATTGCTTGAGTAACTCTGGGCCCCGCTAAAACCATTGAACTAATTGAACTTATTAGTCCAAATGAAATCATGATACCCATTATTTTCGCTCCTAAAGAGCCAAAAATCTGATTGGCAGCTATATATCCAATCTCCAATTCTCCCACCAATATATTAATTGGGGTAGTGTGTAAAAATATAAAGTTTAATAGTAGATATAACCCCATTACAATCAGAGTTCCGCCAATTAAAGAACGAGGTAGATTAATTTCCGGCTCTTCTACTTCACTAGCTAAATAAACGGCTGCATTCCACCCTGAATATGAATAGGTAACGTAAACTAAGGAAATTGCAAAGGGAGAACTGAAAATTAAATTAACATCTCCCGTTGATGGTAAAAATCCCAATTGTTGAGGTTCAGCTAAAAAGAAACCGCAAACAATTAAAATAACGATTAGCACAACTTTCAAAATCGTAAATATCTGTTGAAAGTAGTTACCAAATGTTTTACTTCTACTATGAATTAAAGAAACAACCATAACTACAGCTAAAGCAATGGCTGTTGAGGAAATTATCGGAAACACACTTTTAAAATATGCTCCCAAAGCCATAGCTGCCGCAGCTATTGGTGCCGCAAAACCCACCGTCACCGATACCCATCCAGATAAAAAACCCACTACTGGATGATAGATACGGGATAAATAATAATATTCACCTCCAGAATAAGGCATTGCTGCGCCTAATTCCCCATAACTTAAAGCACCGCACAAAGCGAAAATTCCACCCACCATCCATAAAAATAGCAAGGTGAAACCAGATTTAATATCCACTACTTGGAAACCTAAGCTAGTGAATACACCTGTACCAATCATATTTGCGACTACGATACAGGTTGCAGTAAACAAGCCAATCGCTTCTGGTTTTTGTTGCTGATTTGAAGACATTAAGATTTTTAAGTAGTATTACGTATCAACCGTGATTTAAACAACTAAATTTGTAACTCAATAAATTATTGGATAGCATCCTGGGAAATGCCGATATTTCTACAGAGTAAATTCTTGTTTCTTTTAATAATTATTATTTTCTCAGATTTATTACTAGCTATTAAAGTTATTTTTTATACGTATTTTCTATGTAATATGAAGCTAAAAGCTTTTATATTACCCTAATAGCAACATATTCACGCATGATATAGATCACTCAGTGATATGACTTAAGCACTTAAATAGTATTATAAATAACTTTATGATTGGTTAAATTAGCCCGAATAGGGCTTTCTGGTGAGTTAGAAAGGTAGCGATTTATGAAAACCGATCGTTCAGCCATTACTGGAGTATATTTTTGGATTATGCGTGATAATTTTGTAACAATTTTGGGAATACTATGAATATAGTTCTGTAAGGATTACAACACTACTGTTTGATGGCTTATACATCTGGGAATAACTAAGCCCCTCAAAAAACAGAATACAGTTTCATCTTGCGGTTTATTACTCTTAGGAATGGCCGCAACTGGCATATTTTTGTTGTAGGGGAGGCAAAAAGGGGTGTAGATTTTCTTCCCCCTTTATTGAGGCAAAAAGGGGTGTAGATTTTCTTCCCCCTTTATTGCCGTGCCGTTGCTCGTACACTCACTAATATTGAACGTAATAATGAGGCAATCAGTG
>JBHJJJ010000235.1:0-10464 GCA_050042755.1 Rivularia sp. (in: cyanobacteria) | reverse complement strand
TTTAATATTTTCTTTTTTTTTTATATTTTCTTATCTTTATATATTTGATTTTGTTCATATATATTCTTTTGATTATATACTTTCATTTGTTTAAATACTTTCAGTGGATGCAATACTTGCAGTGGAAGCAATACTGACGGCGGAAGCAATATTGGTAGCGAAAAAACTGTAGTTTCAGAAGCTACTGACGGCGAAGAAACTGCCGAGTACGAAGAAACTACACAAATCGATCAATATACTCGGAACCAAAAATATTCTGAAGGCAAATAAAGACGTTAAAGTCGAAAAACGAACCAAAAGTAATTTTTTCTATTTCCATGCATAGGATTTAGATAAAAATTTGTGTTTGGTGATACATTATTTTTGTCATAGTTGTACTACCTCATTTAGGGGAACTCGGGCGTACAATCGCCCAGTTTTTCTTGCCTGAATTATTTCTATTTTGACTTTTTATTAATAACTGGAAAATCAAGTATATAAAAATTAATGAACATAGATTAATTTGTTCTTAACTTGCCAACAATGCCGCTGCTCGATAATACAGTGTTGGTGCCGTACACTCATTGCCTTAAGTAGGTTGGCATTGAAAATAGTAATTGGGATAAGGCAAAAGGCAAAAGGCAATAGGAATAAGGGTTTGAGAGTAATTAACCCAAGCTGTAATATAGCTTGGTTTATTTGTGCCGACTTACTTAGCTACCCCTAGGGCGTATTTTCAAACCCCAAAAGCCCGATTGCTAAAGCCTGGAGCTACAGGAGCAAAGCCTGGGAAGACAGGCTAAAAATGTTGATTATCCACCAAGTGAACTAAGTTCTGGGCTAATTTTTACCACTCACTACTCACTAATCACTAACTTCACCCTGCAATTTTGGTTTAGTGGAGTACTAAGAGTAAAATATGTCAGTTGCCTAAGTCCTAAAATACTTAAGATAAACCAAGAGATAGTTAGATAAAAGCAACAAAATAATACTATATAACCATAGCCCCAACTTCTCTATATCATCTTGATGTCAGAAAATGAATCTGGTATAAATTCATCTGTCTCCGAGCAAAAGCAAAATTTCTTTGTGGTTGGTATTGGTGCATCTGCAGGAGGGCTACGTGCTCTTGAGGAATTCTTCGAGCATATGCCAACTGATAGCGGAGCTACTTTTGTGGTGATTCAACATCTTTCACCAGATTTTAAAAGTTTGATGAAAGAGTTATTGGAGCGACGTACCCGAATGGCAATATATCGGGTAACCGAAGGTATGGAACTGCAACCGAATTCGGTGTATTTGATTCCTCCTGGTAAAAATTTAGTCTTAGAAAATCGAAAACTACATTTATTAGAACAAGAAGAGCGTAGTCGTCACGGACTAAATTTTCCCATCGACATTTTTTTAGAATCTTTGGCTAAAAACTATGTAGAAAGAGCTATTGGTGTAATTTTATCGGGAACTGGTAGCGATGGAACCAACGGTTTAAGGGCAATTAATGAAGCTGGAGGGTTTGCGATGGTACAAGAACCCACAACGGCTGAATTTGATGGAATGCCGCGTACTGCCATCGCAACGGGAGTAGTCGATCGGATTCTATCACCCCAGGAATTAGCTCAGGTGATTAATCAGTTGGTTCAGTCGCCTAATTTACCAGATAAAGGTAATAAGAATCAATTAGAGTTATTTAAACTCGATAATTTACAGCGTATTGCTAGTATCTTGGCACAGCACGAGCAAACCGATTTTTCCCATTACAAAACTAGTACTCTCTCCCGACGCATCCACCGTCGCTATTTAATTAGTGGTTGCAATAATTTAGATGAGTTTATTCGTCTGTTAGAAACATCTTCTCAAGAACGAGCAATTTTACGGCACGATTTGCTAATTAGCGTTACTCAATTTTTTCGCGATAGGTTAGCTTGGGATTTTTTGGAAACCAATGTGATTCCACAATTAATTGCTAAAACCAATCCTCAAGAAGAGTTACGTTGTTGGGTAACTGCTTGTGCTACGGGTGAGGAAGCCTATTCTTTAGCAATATTGCTTGATGAAGCGGTTTCTAAATCCCAAAAATCAGTTCGGTTTAAAATATTTGCCACCGATATTGATAGGTAGGCATTAGAAAAAGCGACTCAAGGTATTTATCCCCAAACGATTGCCAACGAGATTAATCCCGAACGATTAGAACGTTATTTCGTGCGAAAAGATAATTCTCTACAGGTAATTCGTAAACTTAGAGAAAAATTATTATTTGCACCTCACGACATAACTAAAGATGCTGGTTTCACCCGCATGGATTTAATTAGTTGTCGCAATGTGCTGATTTATTTGCAATCGGATTTACAGCAGCAAGTATTACGCAATCTACACTTTTCTTTGACATCTAAAGGTATTTTATTTCTGGGAGAAGCCGAAACTTTAGGTTACATCGAAGTAGAATTCCAGAATCTCGATAAAAAAAATAAAATTTATCAAAAACGGCGAGATATCAGACTTAATTTTCCCGTCAAGAGTATCGAAAAAAATTACCGTCCGCTACTTCCTTATATCCCATCAAAAAACCAAACGGAAAATCATCTCGAACCGATGCTTGATAAAGCCTTTAGTGCTTTTTTAGCAAAATATAAGGCTACCTGTTTTTTAGTGGATCGCGAACATAAACTTTTTCATACCTTTAATGATGGGATTAAGATCCTCAAGGTACCTTTCGGTAGAATAACAACGGATATCACTAAAATGATTGTTCCGGAATTACAGCTACCTCTAATTACCGCTCTTCATCGTGCTAAACGAGAGCATTCCCCAGTTTCTTACACGGGTATCAAAGTAGAATTAGAAAATCGGGAATACAATCTAAAACTCGAAGTTAACTATCACCAAAGCAATAAATTAGCTTCGGATTTCTTTGCGATTGTCATTCAGGAAAATGAAATCCCCCATCAACCTTCCGGAGAAAGGTTTGAGGCTGATGCTGAAGCTTCTCAAAGAATTATGGAGCTGGAGTATGAGTTACAGCAAACTCGCGAAAATCTGCAAGCAGTAATTGAAGAATTAGAAACTACTAACGAAGAACAACAAGCTACCAATGAAGAGTTGACAGCTTCTAATGAGGAGTTACAAAGCACTAATGAAGAACTACATTCGGTAAATGAAGAATTATATACGGTTAATGCAGAATATCAATCCAAAATCGGCGAATTAACCGAATTAAATAATGATATCGATAATTTGCTACGGAGTACGGATATCGGAGTAGTATTTTTAGACCGAGATTTAAAAATTCGTAAATTTACCCCCGCAGCTACTGTTGCGATTAATTTAGTTGAAGCAGATATTAATCGTCCTTTAAAACACATTACCCACAATCTCGACTGTACCAATCTAATTGAATTACTCAAAACAGTCATTAAAAGTCAAAGAGGCTTAGATAAAGAAGTCAAATTGGTAGAAGAAGACTTCCATTTATTAATGCGAATTAATCCTTATCTCCTCGAAAATGGTAACTTAGATGGGGTTGTAGTTTCTTTTATTGATATTGACGAAGTTAAAACTATTCAGCAACAAATTTACTTAGTTAATCAAGAACTAAAAGCTTCTCAATTGCAATTACGTCAACTCAATCAAAAATTAGAACAAAGAGTTGAAGAACGTACCCAAGCTCTGCAAAAATCCGAAACAAGATTGAGAGCGATATTATCTACTACCACTTCAATAATTTATCTCAAAGACATAAAAGGACGTTACCTGCTGGTTAACAGAGAATATTTAGAATTATTTAATTTAACTGAAAAAGATATCTTAGGAAAAAGCGACCAAGATATTTTCCCCAAATATATCGCTGATGTATTCCTTGAAAATGACCGTCAAGTATTAGCTAATAAGTCAGTTTTAAAATTTGAAGAACAAGCGAATAGTTTTGACGGCAAACTACGCACCTTTATTTCTACCAAAGCTCCTCTAATTAATAATCATGGCGAAGTTTATGCCATTTGCGGTATTTCTACTGATATTAGCGAACAAAAAGAAACCGAAATCGAATTAAGAGAAGGAGCAGCTAGGGAAAGAACTATTCTCAATGTCGTTGAAAAAATCCGCGAAACCCTAGATTTAGAAGAAATATTCCGAGCTACAACTGAAAAAATCCGAGAAACTTTAAAATGCGATCGCGTTGTTGTTTATCAATTTAACTCGGATTGGAGTGGGGAGTTTGTTGCCGAATCAACTGTCGAAGGTTTGAGTGCCCTCATAGGTAGTCAATTACAAAATGCTTGGAATAATGATACCTACTTGCAAGAAACGGCAGGAGGTAGGTATCAAAATCATGAAACTTTCACTGTTAGCGATATCGATAAAGCCAATTTGAGCGATTGTCACTACGAAATTTACCAACAATTACAAGTAAAAGCCTTTTGTATTGCTCCTGTTTTTCAAAGTAATAAACTTTGGGGGTTACTTGCTGCTTATCAAAATGAACATCCCCGTGATTGGAAAGAAGGAGAAATTCGTTTACTAACTCAAACTGGTATTCAGCTAGGTATCTCTATTGCTCAGGTTGATTTATTTACCCAAATTCAAACCCAATCATTACAATTACAAGAAGCGAAAGAATCTGCCGAAGCCGCAAATCAAGCTAAAAGTGCTTTTATTGCTCATACCAGTCACGAATTGCGAACTCCTCTAAATGCTATTTTGGGATTCGCTCAAATTCTCCAAGCAGAAATGAGTTTGAGCACTAAACAAAAAAGAGAAATCGAGGTAATTCAGCGTTCCGGTCAACATTTGCTGACTTTGATTAATGATATTCTCTATATTGCCAAAATTGAAGCCGGAAAACTCAATTTAGAGTTAACAGATTTTATTCTGTCTGCGTTTTTAGATAACCTAGAAGCGATGATTCGGATTCGTTGCCAGCAAAAGGGAATTGAATTTGAGCATCTCATTCTTTCCGATTTACCCCCAGTAATACGGGGAGATGAAACTCGTTTGCGTCAACTCTTACTCAATCTTCTGAGTAATGCAGTTAAATTTACCCCTAAAGGACAAGTCACTTTTAGCGTCGGCTATGTTCGAGATTTTACTACAAACGAACAAGATATTATCGAATCAGATAGCGCAGATAAAATTCGTTTTCATGTCGCAGATACAGGAATAGGTATTCCTCAAGATAAGCTATCGGAAATCTTTTTACCGTTCCAGCAATTAGACTCTCATAAATATGCTCAAGAAGGAACGGGATTGGGTTTAAGTATCAGCCAAAGTATTGTCGAACAAATGAGTAGCGAAATTCATGTTACCAGCACTTTTGGAGGGGGAAGTGAATTTTGGTTCGATATAGATTTTCCTAGTATAGAATCTCCTCTCGAATCCTTACCATTTAGGAATAATAACCTTAAGATTATCGGCTATCAAGGAGCAAAGCGTAAGATTTTAATCGTAGACGACTTAGAGAGTAACCGAGAGGTTTTAGTGAATTTTCTCACACCTTTAGGTTTTCAAATTATCGAAGCGAGTTCGGGATGTGAAGCGATGGCTAAAACCGAAGAATATCAGCCAGATTTAATTATTTTGGATTTGATAATGCCCGAAATAAATGCTTGGGAAGTCACCAAAACCTTAAGACAAGAATCAACTTGGCAGAATTTACCAATTATTATTGTTTCTGCTAGTACTTTACCTGCGGATGAATCAGAATGTTATCAAGCAGGAGCTAATGCTTTTTTGGCAAAACCTTTAAATTTTGAGGAATTATTAAAACTTTTTCAACAACATCTTAAGCTAGAATGGATAACCCAAGATCCTTTTACCCAGTTGTCTCCGAGTTTGGAAACTTCCCAGATAAAGACTAGCAGCGATTTGGAATCGATCGTTACTCCTTCTGCAGCAGAATTAAACCAACTTTTGCAACTAACAATGGAAGGAGATATCCGAGAGTTGTTATCTCTAATAGAACAATGGCAAAAAAATCGACCTCAATTGATACCTTTTATCCAAGAAATACGATATTTAGCCGAAGCTTGTCGGTTAAGAAAGCTGAAAGAGTTACTTAAACAATATCTAAAACAGCAGTAAATTATTTAACTCAAATTGTTACTCGAATTTTGCATAAGCCAAGTCTCTAATTAATGGTGTTCTCGAACCAATGTATTTTGAGAGAGTTTGACTGTCTTCCTGGCTCAGAAAAGATGCTTTTTCTACTTCATCAATTAATTTTTGGATTAATTCACGATCTGAAAGCTTCAAAAGACTGCCAGGATTTGATCTTTCTACGAAAGCCCATATCATACGGATAATTTTAACGTCTAAATCCATTGGTGTAACCCAGAGTAATAAGAATATGATAAGCGAGATTCTTAAGAAAGTCTTAAGATAATACAAATATTTAAATTTCTGTGTATAAAAAAGAGCAATATTTAGCTAGAGGTGTAAACTGCCCTCTATCTATAGGTAGAATTTACGTAGGAGTTTCATGCAATTGTGACTTACACGGGCTAGTACTCTTTTTCATTAAAATTGACGGGTTAGGGCAAGCAGGGGGAGCGGGGGGAGCAGGGGGAGCAGGGGGAGAAAAGAATTTTGAGTAAAAATAAACCCATCATAATTAATGCTTTGCACTACTAGTAGTCGATTGCATAAATTTTGACGGGTTCGTTTTCTTTCAAACGTCGGGAGACGTAGCATTGCTACGTCTCTACAACCCGTCAGAATTAATGAAATGAACTACTAGTAGTCGATTGCATTAGTTTTGACTGGTTCGTTTTCTCCCAAACGTAGGGAGGCGTTATATATAACGTCTCTACAACCCGTCAGAATTAATGAAATGAACTACTAGTACTCCGCCACATTAATTTTGCGGGGTAAAGGAAGATTCCTTCGTAGTAGCGCTTCAGCGCATTTTTATCTTCCTCCAGTCACGAATTAAGAACTCCTCTTGCTTCAATTCTCAACTACCTGAAACTACTCAAAGAAGGATTTTACGATAACGAAGAAGAATTACTAGAGTATATTGAAACTGCCCATATTTCGGCAGAAAGTCTCCACCGTATTGTTGATAGTATTCTTGATATTGCCAAAATTGAAGCAGGAAAAATGGAGGTAGATTTGGAAGTAGTTGAACTTCAACCTCTGTTAAGGGAACAATGCCAGTTTTTCCAACCCGATACCATCCGAAAAGATATTGAATTGATTATAGACTGCCAAGTTAAAAGTGTTTATGCCGATGAAATTAAGCTCAAGCAGGTTTTGGGCAATCTTTTAAATAATGCTTTTAAATTCACTCAACAAGGAAAAATTAATCTGAGAGTGATTACTAAAATGGGAACTATATTTTCTGAAGAAGAACCCTTAGTAGAAATTTCTTTATCCGATACAGGAATTGGTATTTAATCTGACAAACAAGGGACTATTTTTGATTCCTTTATTCAAGAAGATAGCTCAATTCGCAGGCGTTATGGTGGTACAGGTTTGGGTTTAACTATCTGTAAGCAATTAGTCGAACTTATGAGAGGTAGAATTTCACTCTTCAGTGAAGGTAGAAATCGAGGAACGACAATAACTATTATCTTACCTAAAGCAGGAAAATCAGAAGAAAAATTCTAATAAAAAATATGAAAAGCCTAAAAGTTCTATTAGTAGAAGATAATTTACCATTAGCGAAAAGTACCGCTAAACTGATTAAACGTCTTGGGGGACACCAAGTTCAATTAACTGATGAACCTAAAACTATCTTTGAACTATGTAGTGTAGGAGAAATAGACATTATACTAATGGATATTAATCTACCGGGAGCATATTGGCATGGAGAACAAGTAAGTGGTGCTGATTTATCTCGTTTATTAAAAAATAATAAAAAAACGGCTAGCATTCCATAATTATTTTGACAGCTTATGCAATGGCAAGCGAACGCGAATCACTTCTGGCTGAATCTAAAGCAAATGAGTTCTTTGCTAAACCAATCAAAGATTATACTGCTTTAATCAATGCAATAGAAAGGCTGGCAAATAATTGAACATTATATATAATGAAACATAATTTGAGTTTTTTATTAGTTTTTGCAATTTTATAATAATATTCCAATCGAGTAAAAATATTATATTATTATTAAATTTTCAAAAATATAAACATTTATGAATCAAAACTTGAATTTTGACTCTTTATCTTATAATCATGTACGATCGTCAACAGCTATCGTTCCACTCAACTGAAATTTTTACTAAATCAATCGGGAATTCGTCAGAAGAAAGTTCGGGCGAACAAAACCAGCAAAGTTGCGAACAAGAAAAGTTTGATCGAGCTAGCAATCGTCTTGTAACTAAGTCTCAAAACGGTGAAGCAGTAGCAGAAACCAATAGTCAAAAGACAAACTCAGAAGTCATTTTAATCGTAGACGACACCCCCGATAACCTACTAGTATTATTTTCTTGTTTAGAAGAAAAAGGGTACAAAGTATTGCTGGCAGAAGATGGCGAAAGCGCTTTGCAGATTGCTCAATCAAAAGTCCCAAATTTAATTTTGTTAGATGTATTGATGCCCGATATTGATGGTTTTGAAACCTGTCGTCGGCTGAAAGATAAACCTTCTACAAAAGAAATCCCTGTTATTTTTTTAACTGCACTTTCAGAAACTGTCAATAAAGTTCAAGGATTCAAGTTGGGAGGTGTAGATTATATTACCAAACCGAGCGAACAAGAAGAAGTTTTAGTACGCATTCAAACTCATCTCAATCTACAAAGAATGCGCTCTATCCTAGCCGATCAAAATCAGCAGCTAAAACAAAGGTTAGATTTTGAAGCCTTGATACGTCGTATCACCGATAAGTTGCGCGACAGTCTTAATGAAAGCCAAATACTTCAAACTGCTACCCAAGAGTTAGCAGAAGTTCTCCAACTTAGTAGCTGTCAAATCGAGCTTTACGATTCACAAAAGAGAACAGCAACTATTGCTTACGAGCACATCATTACTCTACCCCAATGTCAAGGTAAAACTAGGAATATAAAAGATTTCTCCCAACTCTACAAACAGCTATTAGAAAAAACTCCCGTTCAATTAGTAGAAAAAAATCCTCAATTCAATCCACAAGAGATTCAAGTCACCAGGTTAGCTTGTCCGATTTATGATAACAGCGGTATTATAGGTAACCTTTGGGGGCTTAGACCACCCACAGAGGTATTTACAACTTTAGAAATCGAACTGATGCAGCAGGTAGCTTCTCAATGCGCGATCGCGATTCGTCAGGCTCGATTATACCAAGCTTCCAATCTGCAAGTTG
The DNA here is from genome assembly GCA_050042755.1 of Rivularia sp. (in: cyanobacteria). Classification (GTDB taxonomy): domain Bacteria; phylum Cyanobacteriota; class Cyanobacteriia; order Cyanobacteriales; family Nostocaceae; genus Rivularia. The sequence goes on along the minus strand of JBHJJJ010000235.1, from coordinate 1,217 downwards.
CAGAATTAGCAAAACTCAATCAACTTAAAGATGATTTCCTCAAAACTATTACTCACGAATTAAAAGCTCCTATGAGCAGTATTCATTTGGCTGCACAAACAATGGAAACTCTATTAGTTAAGCAACAAAATCCTCATGAGTCTCCTACTTTTAAGCGAGTAATCAATATTTTTCACGATTCATGCCAGCGACAAAAACAGTTGCTAGAAGATTTATTGACTCTTTGTTACGTAGATGCGAAATCAAAAACCGTACAGCAAGAAGAAATCAATCTTAATCTGTGGATTACCGACCTTGTACAGTCATATTTACCACGGGTTCAAAACCAGAAACAGTATTTAGCTCTGGATTTAGCTGAAAAAGATTTAAAGATTTCGGCAGATCCCATGATGTTAGAAAGGATTGTTCGAGAATTGTTGCACAACGCTTTTAAATACACTCCAGCAGATGAAATAATTACAATTCAGACTCAAGCCAACAAATCAGAAATTTCACTTTGCGTTATTAATACGGGTGTCGAAATCCCTGTAGAAGAACAAGAATTAATTTTTAATCAGTTTTATCGCATTCCCAATAACGATCCCTGGAAGTATGGCGGCACGGGTTTAGGATTAACATTGGTTAAAAAACTGGCCCAGATGATACAAGCAACTGTTGATGTAGAAAGCAGAAATAACCAGGTAATTTTTTGCATAAGATTTCCGGATGCGAGTTGCAATGGAACAGAAAATCAACATATTTTTGTAACCCCATAACCCGAGCAGTTAGTTTTGTAGCCTAAATTTATTGTCCACAATTGCCAATACAAGTTAGAATTACTTGCAATTAGTTTCTAACCAGAGAAGCATTATTTCTCGACAGTTTCAATAACTGTCGAGAACTATAGGTGCTGCTGATAAACAAACAACTTAAAAAATTGATGAGAGTGAGGAGTATAAAAATGCGTTCAAAAACAATTGCTTTATTTCTTGCATTAGGTATGGCAGCTAGCGTTACCGCTTGTGGTGCAACTGATGAAGGTACTGAAGGCGGAGAAGCTGACTCCATTGAACAAACTACACCTACCACTGAAGGTGGCGAAGGAGGCGAAGGAGGCGAATGAGAAAAATTCTGCAAAGAATGATTAGACAACGAAGATTAAGAAGAAAAATAAGGAATAAAAGAATGAAAGTAAAGAGAAGGAAGAAAAGGAGATGAAGAAGAAAAAGAAAAAGACG
>JBHJJJ010000234.1:0-15983 GCA_050042755.1 Rivularia sp. (in: cyanobacteria) | reverse complement strand
GGTCCTAAAGCTTTACCGTTAATTGGACGTACTATATTAATATCAAAATTTGTGAGAGATTCTCTAGGTTTTACCAGTCAATTATTCCAAAACTATGGCGATATAGTTTCTCTAGCTCGTGGTGGCGGTACAAATCTTTATTCTCCCTTACAGAATTGTCACGGTACAGTATATACTTATGGAGCTGCAAATGTAGAAGCAGTGACGACTCAACATGAAATTTATTACAAGTACCCCTTGACTGGTGGATTGTATCGTAGACGGGATGAATCACCACGCACGGAGCCTTTAAAACACTTTGGTGTGGGTTTATTTGGCGTAAATAGCGATGCTCATCGTCGTCATCGTCAGTTATTAATGCCAGCTTTTCATCAAAAACGTATTGAGTCTTACCGCGATAGTATTGTTGCGATCGCAGAATCAATAATGCAGCACTTAGAAGTTAATCGAGTCACAAATATCGCCAAGGTGATGCGAAATTTGACATTGCGAGTCGCCACCAAAACTTTATTCGGTGTAGATATAGGGGAAAAAGGTAGTAAAAGCGCGGAACTTCTGCAAAAAATTGGTATTTTATTAGGTAATCCGGTAACCATGGTTTTACCCTTCGATTTACCAGGGTTTCCCTTCTACCGAATGATGAATTTAATGGCTGAATTAGACGAAGAAATGCGGGGAATAATTCGCTCTAAACAAGCTTCAGATAGCGATGGTGGGGATGTGCTTTCGATGTTAATCAAAGCTTGTGACGCTGAAACCGGAATGAGATTAAGCGAAGATGAATTACTCGGACATGTCAGTGTAATATTTGCTGCTGGACATGAAACTAGTGCTAATGCTTTAACTTGGACTTTATTTTTACTTTCCCAACATCCAGAAGTTGCTGCTGACTTACTAAATGAACTCGATGAAGTATTACAAGGAAATGCACCCACTGTAGAACAATTACAGCAATTACCCTTATTAGAACGAGTTATTAAAGAAAGTATGCGAATATTAACCCCAGTACCTTGGAATGCTCGTGTTACATCTCAACCAACCGTCTTAGGAGGTTATGAATTACCAGCAGGAACAGAAGTTTGGGTGAGTATTTTCCATACTCATAGAAATTCCGAGATTTATCCAGAACCTTTGAAATTTAATCCCCAACGATGGGAAACTTTAGAAGTGGATAATTTTTCATATAACCCCTTCAGCGCTGGCTCCCGTAAATGTATTGGTGCCGGGTTTGCGATGATGGAAATCAAGATTGTATTAGCAATGTTGCTGCAAAAATTCCGTTTTCAATGTTTACCACAACAAAAAATTACTTGTCAAGCTTTAATTGTTTTGGCTGCAAAAGGTGGATTACCAATGTTGGTTAGTCAGCAAGATAGAGATTTTCGTAAAGGTGTTGGAGATTTGAGGGGGAATATAAGAGAATTGGTGGAATTACAGTGAACAGTTAACAGTGAGCAGTGAGCAGTTACAATTTTACTGTCTTTATTTTCTTCTTCTGGGTTCTCTGGGTTTCTGCGGTTTTTTAGTCAGTATCTTTCGTTTTTAATAAATTAATTAAAGGGTGCGCCATTATTGTTTTTTTGGCTCTTTAGTACTTAGTATGCCAAACTAATAGCTGAAATTCCAATTAAGTAGGTTGGCATTGAAAATAGTAATTGGGATAAGGCAATAGGCAATAGGCAAAAGTCAATAGGAATAAGGGTTTGAGGGTAATTAACCCAAGCTGTAATGTAGCTTGGTTTATTTGTGCCGACTTACTTAAGTAAACATCTATCTCTAAAATTTTAAAATTCAACTTGTGCTAGTTTCATTTTCTGTTCTTTATTCAAATCGGATTCATTTGTTAATAGTTTTTTTAGCAATTATTTGATAATTTTTTTTTACATTTAAGAATTGAACTATGATTAGATTAGCGCAGCGGCGTAGAGGCAGGCTTTAGTAGAATATGGTTTTAACAAGTCAATTTTATAGCCTGTCTCTACGCAATCTAATCAAGCGTAGCGGTAGTTCAATTCCCGACACCAATGAGTCAATGTGCGCTATTATTTCTTTATTTGATGGCTTTCAATTTTATTTTTAGCATACTAAGTACTGAAGAAACGTTTTTTTTGGTTATTCGTGAATAAATTAGCTATAAAAAATAAGATGCTAAAGATGAATTGAAAAATACCCATAAGTAACACCAAGATTAAAAAAAATTATCTGGCTTTCTATCAGGATGAATAATTTCTTCTTTTAAAACACCGTTGATATATTTTCTTTCCATTTTTACAGCCAAACATTGAGGTTGATACTCGACAAAAAATTCTTCCCATTTTTCATAATCGTTAAACCAATTTTCAGTACAAATACACCGATAAAAACCTTCAATATTATAATTCCATGTCATACGATTATATCTCCTACCTTGGAAATATCTACTTGTTTCAATAACATTACCTTTTCTATCTAAAATTCTACTTTCTAAAAGAATATTGCTCTCTGGATGATAGCTATTTATTATTTGAGAACCATCTGAATTTTCAATAGTTTCATCTCGAAATTTAAAAATACAACTAGATTCTGGTTCGTATTTCTGCAAGATATCTATGACAGCAACTTCATTTTCTTCTATAATTCTTGAATCACCTATATGATAAGCTCCAGTATCACAACACTCCCCAACGTATAACATCGTATTAGTTAGATTTGTGTAAGCTATATCAATTCCATGATATGTATGTAAAATTGGTGAATTTTCCGTATTTTCTTCAGCTCCAACTGCTGAAAAAAATTCTCCCTCAAATTCAAACAGTGGAAACCAACCAAATGGAAGCGATAAACCCCAAGCTTCTCCCATAATTTTTAATTCTTCTATTGCTTCTTCTAAAGGAAGAAATCGATAGGAACTAAAAAAGCAACTTCCATCATCAATCATTCCATTTCGCCATTGATAAAGCTCGTAAACTTCTTGAGTTAATCTAAATGGCAAGTCTTTGACTTTTGATTCTATTTCTTCAATTGTTAATCCTGGTTGCAGAGAATCAATTGTAGAAGATTTATTATCTTGAAGCCAATTTAAAATTCTATTTAGAGCCTTTGTTAATTCTGACATCGCTAAACATATTTTTAATATCAACAATAACTCTTAGAATAAGCCTAATCTTAAAAATAGTACATACGATCGCTTAAATCTTCATAAAATACTCCTTGCGCATCACGTAACGTCAGGCTAAGCGGATGAATTCATCAACTGCATTTCTCTGGTTTTGAACGGAGGTGATGATGTCTAGAGCTATGAAGATTGGTGAATTATCAAAGCAAACGGGGCTTTCAATTCGCACCTTGCATTATTACGACGAAATTGGGTTGCTCATAGAGTTGCTTGGAATAGATTTATTAGATTTAAATCAACAATTAAGGTTAGTGATGTCAAAATAGTTAATATCAATAGTAGGAAGAATAATACAGGTAATCAGTAATGAATCAAAAACCAACTTTACACTTCTTCTGTGGCAAAATGGCTAGTGGTAAATCAACTTTAGCAAAATCTCTTGCTATAGAAAGTAATGCTATTTTAATGGCTGAGGATATTTGGTTATCAAAGCTTTATTCAGAAGAAATTAATGATTTCAATGATTACCTGAAATATTCTTCTCGATTAAAAGGAATACTATCTCAACACATCCAAGATATTCTTTCACAAGGTACATCAATCATTCTTGATTTTCCTGGAAATACTCCATCGCAACGCAATTGGTTTCGTTCAATATTTGAGTCGGTAGAAGTAAATCATCTACTTCATTATATAATTGCATCCGATGACCTTTGCAAGCAGCAATTAAAAATAAGAAGTCGAAATAAACCTGAAGATTCAGCATTTACCACTGAAGCGGAATTTGAAGCCATCACAAAATATTTTCAACCTCCTACAGCAGAAGAAAAATTTAATATTAAGACTTATCATAAGGATTGAAAATTGCCTGTAGTATTGTTCAATTCCAACATAGATAAAATTATGAATTCTACTCTCACCATTAGACTCGCTAAACCTGATGATACTGAAGCGATAATGAATTTAGCTAATGTCATCGGTTTATTTGAAGGGGAGGAGCTTGAAGTACTTGGTGATATGCTAGGTGGTTATTTTGAAGGTAGTCTTGGTGAAGGACATTCTTGGGCTGTTTGTGAGGATGCTGGAGTTGTAGGAGTAGCTTATTTTGCTCCCGAACAATATGCTTATGGTGTTTATAATCTGTACTTTATAGCAGTTCATCCTAAGCATCAGGGAAAAGGGTATGGTACGGCAGTACTAAAGTATGTTGAAAAAACATTAAGAGAAAAAGGCGATCGCCTATTACTTGTAGAAACTTCCGGGTTGCCAAACTTCGAGCTTACCCGTAAATTTTACCGTAAACAGGGGTACGAAGAGGAAGCAAAAATCCGGGACTATTATAAACCTGGTGATGACAAGATTATTTTTCGGAAAGCATTGTAATACTATCTACCCCTTCTTCCCCCTCTACCCCCTCTACCCCCTCTACCCCCTCTCTTCCAAAATATATGGTGAAATAATAAGAGGTGAATTATCCTTTCAAAGGTAAATAAATATCAGTAATCATCTCATGTTCGGAAACATCAGGGAAAGAATTTACCCTTTGGAAAAATAAAGGAAAATCTCGTAATTCTTCACCACTTGAAGGTAGCCATTCTCTATATAAATAGCTGACACTTTCGGCAATATTTTCGTCCGTTCCCATATGACGAAGAATAGCACAACGTCCGCTAGGAATTATCTTATTAATAACACCAAAATTATTTTCTTTAACATCAGAATTCACTGCAACACAAATGTCAAACCGATATTTTTCTGTAAATCATTTATTTTATTTGGATCTTTGTTTGTCTTATCTTTTGCTTGAATTATCAAGAAACTAGTTATTACTAATTTGAACTAAAAATTTCAACCTCACCCCTCCTACCCGAAACCCGATTTTTACCAAACCGCGATTTAATCAAATAATAAGCAGCAGGAACGAAATAAAGAGCCAACAAAGTAGCTCCCACAACACCACCAGCGATCGCAACAGCTAAAGGTGGCCAAAATTCCCCTCCAGATAACAATAAAGGCACGAATCCAATAGCAGTTGTCAGAGTAGTTGTGAGTACGTGACGAGTTGAATGTAAAACTACTTTTTGAATAGCTTTGGGATTTCCAGTTTTTGCAATTGGATGGTTAGAAATAGCGCTGAGTACTACAATCGAGTCATTAACAGCGACTCCAATCAAACCTACCGTACCGATAATGGGGTTGAAACCGAAGGGATAACCAAATAACCATACCGAGAATAAACCCAAACCAAACGCCGCTACAGCCACTATGCCGATAACACCCGCTAGTTGAAATGAAGCGAGGGAGAGTACTAAGGTAGCTATCATCAAAATAATTAAAACTCCCACGGTGGAAACTAAACCACCCAAAGCATCGTTTCTTTGCTCTTGCTCTCCACCAAATTCAAATCTGTAATTGGGAGGTAAGGATAATTTGAAATCTGCTAATTTGGCTTCAAATTTACTTAAAATCTCTGCTGGTAAAACTCCAGCATTAAGAAAACCTTGAACTGTATTGACTCTTTGCCCGTTGTAGCGAGTAATTTGAGCTAATTCTGGCTTTAGTTGAACTTTACCCAAGGAAGAAAGAGGAATAGCAGCAAGAGGATTATTTCCTTCTCTATTAATACTCGCAGAATTTGCCAATAAATCTAAGGAAGAGATTTGTGATAAGTTACCTCTTTCTTGATTTCCTAATCGAACTCTAACGGGTAATTCTTCGTTTCCTTCTAATATTGAACCACCAATTGTTCCTTCTAAGGAATTATCCAATTGTTGAGCTATAGTTGTCCGATTTAATCCTGCTAAACGTGCTTGTTCTTCATCTACTTGAAATTCTATTTGTGGTTGAATTTCATCTAAACTTGCACGAGTATGAGTGACATCTTTGATTTCTACTAATATTTGTCTAACTTGTTCTCCTAATGATTGTAATGTTTCGATATTAGAACCATAAATCCGCATTTCAACGGGAGCATCAAAAGGAGGTCCCTGTTCTAATTGTCTGACAATAATTCTTGCTGAAGGAAAAGCTTTATCTAATTCGCTTTGTAATTTTTTAGTTATAAAAGTGGAGGCAAGAGAATTTAATTGTACTAAGGCTTGAGCATAATTAGCTTGTTGTTCTTTCCCACCAACTAAGTTGTAATAAAAAGCAGGAATACTGCTACCTAATAACCAGTGAACGTCTGTAACTTCTGGATTATTAAGAATTTTTTGGCGAATTTCTGTGATTAAAGTTTGAGTTTTCGTTAAAGAAGCTGAAGCAGGTAATTCTAGTTGAATTTGAAGTTGATCTCTATCCGCTGCGGGAAAGAATTGTTGTTCGAGACTGCCAGCTTGAATAAAACCAATTATCGGTATTAATAAAGCTAGGAATATTGATAAAACTGGTTTAGCGATTATGAATTTGACAGTGCGTCGATACAATCGATTTAAAATCGGAATAAAAATACCATTTTGCAACCAGGATAATTTTTTGATTTTAGATTTATGATTATTTTCTCTATTATCCCGATACCGATGTAATTGAACACTGAAAGTGGGAATAATTGTTAATGAAATAAATAGAGAACAGCAGACAGCTACAATCACAGTAATCGCAATTGTTCCGACAAATTCTCCCGTACTTCCAGGTAATAATGCAATTGGTAAAAAGGCTAAAACAGTAGTTAATGTTGAACTTAACAAAGGAATTGCTAAATGCTGAATGCTGTTACTTATCGCAGCTTTGGCTTTAATTCCCTGTCGTAGTTCATTTTTCACCTCATCCACCATAACGATGGCATTATCAATTAAAATTCCCAAAGCCACAATCAATCCCGTAATCGACATTTGATGCAGGGGAATATTTAACCAATTCATCCAACCAAACACCATAAATACTGACAGAGGTAGTGCCGAACTAACAATTAAAGCACTCCTCCAACCCATCATAATTACAGTTACAGCAAATACTAAACCCGCACCTAGTAAAAGATTAATAATTAAACTATTTAACCTTGCTTCAACATAACTACTTTGAGCAAAAATAATCGGTAAACCAATAGTACTAGGTAACTCAGATTTAAACTCAGCTATCTTTTTATTGGCTACCTCCGACCATAAATCAAGCCTTTTACCCGATTGTACGTGAACTGCGATCGCAACACCAGGATGACCATTTAATAAAGCAAGTTCAGTGAATGGTTCCTTAATTCCCTTACTAATAGTAGCCATATTTTGTAAAGTAACAAATTGACCTTGAGAACCAAAATTAATCGGAATTTGTCTGATTCTTGCTAAAGTATCCAATTCTCCTGCAATTTGAATCAACAAATTATTATCTTTATCCCGCAATTGTCCCGCAGAAATTTTAGAATCACTTTGAGCAATCTGTTGCGATAAATCTCTCGCTGTTAAATTATAACTAGCCAAAGCTTCGGGATTAATTTCGACGATAATTTCCTCTTGAGGATCGCCAAATATTTCTACTTCCTCAGTCCCCGATATTGCTTCTAAACGTTCTTTAAAAACCTCCGCTTGTCGTCGTAAAATTCCATAATTAGGTTTATCATCCTGCTGCCAAGTTAAACCCGCAATCAAAGCATAAGCCTTTACTTTAGCTGATTCTAATTCTGGCTCAATAATATTTTCTGGTAATTCAACTTGTACCTCATCTATTTTATTTCTAACCCGCGTCCAAACCGAATCTACTTCCTGTTTACTCACAGTATCTTGAAGCTCAATCGTAATAATTGAACTACCAGTACGAGAAGTAGATTCATAATTATCAATTTCCTCAATTTCCGTCAGTTTATCTTCAATTTTTTCTGTGACTAAAGCTTCTACCCTTTCTGCATGAGCACCAGGAAAAAAAGTAGTAATTACAGCAGTACGAGAAACTAATTCTGGATCTTCTAATCTGGGTAAAGTGAAATAGGAAGAAATTCCCCAAACAGTAATTAAGATAATAGTCAAAATTAGTAAGCGAGAATTGCGATAAAATATCGTAAACATAGTATTTGGTAATTGGTAATTGGTAATGGGTAATTGGTAATTGGTAATTGGTAATTGGTAATTGGTAATTGGGAATTGGTAATTGGTAATTGGTAATTTTTTTTTGTAGTAACGCACCAATAAAGGTATTGAAAATAAGGTTGTAGGGTGTGTTACGGCTGAGGTATTTTGAGATATAAATTAATACTTTTATAATGCCGTAACGCATCAATCAAGATATCTAAAATAATTTATTATGACATCTTTATTTGTTTTAAAAAATTTGATTAAACGCAAAGGTACGCGCAGGTAAGCGCAAAGGAGAGCAGAGAGATAATTTTGAAAATATTGAATATTTTTTGTAGGATAAAGGATAATTGTAGTTGAGATAAAGCACCAATTACCAATTACCAATTACCAATTACCAATTACCAATTACCAATTACCAATTACCTATTCCCTTTACTAACCAATTGCCCGGGAACAAGTCTTTGAGTACCTTCAGTAACTATTGCATCTCCCTCTTGAATTGTCCCTCTAACTAAAACCCTTTTTCCATTTGTTTCTAATACTTCTACTAATCTACGTTCCACTTGATAAGATTTAGTATTTCCCTTTTTCCGAACAACCGCATAACATGACCACAAACCGCGATCGCCTTTTACTAATGCTGTAATTGGCAACCAATAACCTTCCATGGCAACAGTTTGAGAAATTTTGAAACGAGCAATTTCTCTGGGAGAAACTTTAGCAGTTGATGGTAACTGTAAAATAACTGTCTTAGTACGAGTAGCTGAATCAACTTCTGGTAAAATTGATTTAACTCTGGCTGAATAAGTTTTTCCCCCAATCTCTAATACTTGTTGAGTGCCAGATGATAATTTTCTCGCAATGCTAATGGGAACCCCAATTTTTACTTCTGGTTTACTATCTTCAACTAAACGTACTATCGATGTACCAGCATTAACCACCGTCCCCTCATCAACAGCACGAAGTCCAATCGTTCCAGCAAAAGGAGCTTTTAGACTGCTTTTAGCAATAGTAATATCTAAATTGGTAATTTCAGCCGATAATTGGTCAACTACCGCCTGTTGTGCTGCTTTTTGTTCGTAACGTGTGCCGTTGAGCAACTCTTCCAAACTGCTTCGAGCATTATTCAAACGCTCCGCTAAAGCTTGAGAATTAAAAGCAACTTCATCAAATTGTTCCCTAGAAATTGCTCCTTCCTCATAAAGATATTTTCTGCGCGCGCGTTTAATCCGTTCTAATTTTAATTGTTTTTCTAAATCCCTAACACTAGCTTTACGGCTCGCAATTTGTTCCCTTCTCGCACCATTTTTCAATTCCACCAGTCTTGCTTCTGCTTGTGCTTTCTGAGCAACTAAAGAGCGACGTTGTGCTTGTAAATTAGCTGTATCTAATCTAGCTAATACTGTCCCCTTACTAACCCTATCCCCCTCATCCACCAAAATCTCTACCAACTTTCCACCACCCTCAAAACCAAGTTTGCTAGTACGGTTTGCTACTACTTCCCCTGTATAACTTTGTGTTGTCTGATAATTTGTCGCTAATTGAATTTTGGTCGTCTTTACTGGAAGTGGTGTAACTTGAGCTTGTGCTTTCTCTTGGGGATTACTCGGCTCAATTGTCCCATCAAATTTACCAATTCCCACACCAGCCAGTAAGATAAGCAAACTAGCTGAAACTAACTGCCATCTTTTGAATGGAGATGATTTTTTCCCCGCTAAAACGGATGAGATAGATTGCTGATTCATGGCTTTATCGCAGAGAAATATTATATATACAATAAGTTGTATACTGTAAATAAAATATACTCAACTTATTGTGTATGTCAAGCTGACTTTGACAATCCACAGCCTCCCAATAAAAAACAGTTAACTGCTCACTGTTAACTGCCCACTACTCACTACTCACTGATCACTGTTATCTGCCCACTACACACTGTTCACTGTTCACTGTTAACTGCCCACTGCTCACTGCTCACTGTTCACTGCTCACTGCTCACTGAAAATGTCATTAGCCCATACAATTTTGGCGACACTAGGTTCGGAATCCTACAGCGGTTACGATTTATGGAAGAAATTTTCTCAAACCAGTAAATACTATTGGCAAGCAAGCCAACAACAGATATATAGAGAATTAGGAAAATTAGAAAAAGAAGGTGCGATCGTATCAGAATTGATACCTCAAGAAAATCGGCCGAATAAAAAGCTCTATCGAGTTACCGAAGAAGGGATAGAAAAACTTAAAAATTGGTTATTAGAACCAGCAGAGCCGATGTCAATTCGTGAAGAATTGCTCGTGAAAGTAATTGCATCTGGATTAGTTCCAAAATCAGTTATTTTGCAAGAAATTGAAAGACACCGCCAAATTAACTTGCAAAAGTTGTCTGAATATAAAGAAATAAAACAGCGAGAGTTTCCCGATACTTCCCGATTGTCTTACGAAAAAAAATGTCTTTATGTCACCTTACGTTGCGGTATTCGTTACGAAACTTATCGGATTGAGTGGTGTGAAGAAGCGATTGAGTTGTTGAGTGAGGAAACTGATGGATGAAACAATCAATCTAACTAATTTTCATAATCATCTTTGGCTGATGTTTGTTCCTTCCAAGCATTTGACTTAGGAGTGGTTATGGTAACAGTGTTTATGGTTTCTATTTGTGTATCAGTAGGAACTCGGAAAGTAACAGAACGCGCTAGTTCTTTTTCTTGATATTTGACTGTCAATAGTCCAGTATAAATATCTGTTCCTTCTGGCAAAATTAAAGTATCAATTCCTGTAACCGTGCAACTGTTTGATTGACAGCCATCGGGTTGAAAAGCCACTCCAGTTACCTGATGATCTTTCCAGTCATAATTATTTAAATTGACAAATGGTAAAGGAACAGGAACTAAACCTAAAGCACCATTAAATAGTCCCGAAACTAACCCATCTTTTTTCTTTATTGTATGTAGGATTTGGAAAGTATTGTCTTGTTTTTCGATCCGAATCCATTCGTCATCTTTACCAGAGCCATCAAGTTTTATTGTCATAAATTGAGGTGGTTCTTTTAGACAGTGAGAATTTTCGGGGAATCTGGTACAGAGGGTTTCTCGATTAATTTTTAATGTTGTTTGTTTTAGTTCTACTGAAGAATAATCATAATCACGACAGCGAGAATTAAGAGGAAATTTTGAACATAAAATATCCAGATTTACTTGTTCGGCAGAATCTTGAGCGACTGCGATTTCATTTGTCAAAAAGCTCGCAGCTATTAATGTAACTTTAGTAACAGTTGTGCCTATAGTTCTCATTGTTAATAGAAGTAATTTCTACATCTCAAACAATACTTGTATAGATTTTTTTTTCAATTTCGTTGAGTCATAAAAAAAGGTGACTCTGGTCATGTTTCTAAAAAACATATCTGTTTTAAGGTATTGTTAATTTGTATGATTGAAACCCACTCATGTACATCAATCCAGTTGTTAATTTATTACCCTCCTTCGCCTGGAAATTGCGTTATTCAGAATGGCTATTTCTTGTGGTTCATATGATAATGAGAATAAGCAGTGGCAGTAATAATTTGGCGTTAAACTTGGCTTTTTACGGAATTTTTCTAGCTTTAAGTATATCCTCAAACGCAAACCCTCCGAACAAATAGCAACCGCAATCCGTGCAGCTTACCAAGGATATTCTCAACTAAGTCCGGCAATCCCACCTAAAATTTTTGCCAATCTTAAACCAACCGATTCAGCTTCAACCCAAAACTTCAAACAACTGAGCGAACGAGAACTAGAAGTTTTAAAACTAATAGGACAAGGAAAAAACAATCAAGAAATCGCTCAAACCCTCCATCTGACCATCGGTACAGTCAAAAACTACATTACTCAAATATTGAGCAAATTATCTTTAAGGGATATAATTGCTGCTGCTTTGCTAGCACAGAAATATTTGCTGGTTTGATAATAAAAAAATAAATTAAAAAGTTGTTTTGATTTTCAATTTTATTTGAGTGAAAAAAAATTTTTAAATGGTCAGGATATGGGATAATAGTAAAAAATCAATATCGTACTTTATTATAATGGGAATATAAGTAATTTTTTTTGAATAGGCATGCCTCCCCATTATTTAAAATCCTTTATACGAAAAATAATACCACAAAACCGCTACTAATAAAAAATTTCGCGACATCTATATTTAGAAAATAAAAAACAGCTATAAAATATACCTTTTTCAGGAAAAACTAAGTGATTATCTCATTATATTGGGGATTATATAATTGACATAGCTCCTGCTTTTTACATCAACAGCATCCGTAAAAAAAGCTTAATTCTTAGACAGTACATAATTACTATACAGCGATAAAGAAATCAAACTGCATTTGTGTTGCATTACTTTTCGGAGTTCGGTATCAAAATTAATCTATTTTTCTTCCATCGTTGCAAAAACAGAAACGATGATTTATTGCACCCAAAAATATGTATTCAAACTCAACCTCCATCTTCACAAAACAACAAAAAAATTAACTAAAAATAACTAACTAATAACTGAAAAACAGCCGCCTCCAGGAGACAGCTGTTTAGAATAAAGGGTATTAACGTGTCAGTAAGCTTGACTCGATTTAGTAATCGAAGTCGCCACCACCCATACCAGCAGCAGCACCAGCACCTTCCTTAGGTTCTGGCTTGTCAACAACGATACATTCGGTTGTCAACACCATGCCAGCGATAGAAGCTGCATTTTGTAGTGCGGAGCGTGTTACTTTCGCAGGATCTACAATTCCAGCGTTGAACATATCACCGAATTCGTTAGTTGCTGCGTTATAGCCAGTGTTAAATTCCTTCTCTTTAACACGCTCGGAAATTACCGCACCATTTTGTCCGGCATTTTCAGCGATCCGCATTAAAGGCGCGGGTAAAGCGCGAGCTACGATTAACGCACCAATTAATTCTTCACCTTTGAGGTTGCCATTAGCCCACTCTTCCAATTGAGGAGCAAGGTGAGCCAATGTTGTACCACCACCAGGAACGATACCTTCTTCTACAGCAGCTTTGGTAGCGTTGATAGCATCTTCCAGACGCAGCTTCTTATCCTTCATCTCGGTTTCAGTAGCTGCACCCACTTTCACAACAGCTACACCACCGGATAATTTAGCCAAACGCTCTTGTAACTTTTCTTTATCGTAGGAAGATTCGGTTTCGTCCATTTGGCGGCGAATTTGCTCGCAGCGAGACTTAACTGCTTCTTCGTTACCTTCAGCAACGATGGTGGTGCTGTCTTTGGTGATGGTGATGCGGCGAGCTTTACCAAGCATATCTATCTTGGTAGCATCCAGCTTCAAACCAGCATCTTCAGTGACTAATTGTCCACCAGTCAAGATCGCAATATCTTCCAACATTGCTTTACGGCGATCGCCAAATCCAGGTGCCTTAACCGCAGCAACGTTCAATACGCCGCGCAAACGGTTGACAACCAAGGTAGCCAAAGCTTCTTTCTCGATATCTTCGGCAATAATAACTAAAGGCTTACCAGCACGAGCTACCTGTTCTAAAACGGGTACTAAATCCTGTACTAAAGCAATTTTCTTATCGGTGAGCAAGATGAAAGGCTCATCAAGATTCGCTTCCATACGCTCGGGATCGGTGGCAAAATAAGGGGAGATGTAGCCCTTATCAAAACGCATCCCTTCGGTAATTTCCAACTCGGTAAACATGGACTTCCCTTCTTCCAAGGAAATCACACCTTCTTTACCCACCTTATCCATTGCTTGAGCAATCATTTGGCCGACTTCTTCGTCGTTACCAGCCGAGATTGCACCAACTTGAGCAATAGCTTTAGAATCTTCTACAGGACGAGCTTGGTCAGCAATTTTTCCTACCAAAAAGGCAGATGCTTTGTCAATACCGCGCTTCAAGGAAATTGCATTAGCCCCAGCTGCAACGTTCCGTAAACCCTCTTTTACCATTGCGTGGGCCAAAACAGTCGCGGTGGTGGTTCCATCACCAGCAGCGTCGTTAGTCTTAGAAGCAGCTTGACGAATCAAAGATACGCCAGTGTTCTCTACATGGTCTTCTAATTCAATTTCTTTAGCAATTGTTACACCATCATTAACAATCTGAGGTGCGCCAAATTTCTTCTCTAATACTACGTTACGACCTTTAGGACCTAGGGTTACACCCACAGCCTCAGCCAATATGTCCATGCCTTTTTCCAAAGCACGGCGAGCGTTTTCGTTGTAAATAATCCGCTTAGCCATAGTTACCTGCTTGTACGTTTAGCTTGACGGGCACCCAATAGAAACTTTTTAAGAAGAAAAAAATTCCGATTGGGTTCCCTTGACTTTCTCTAAAAAATGTTGTTGTCGATCGCCCGTTAGTTCTTAATTACTAGCTGTCCTCAAAAACTAACAACTAACCATTAACTAACTAACTAACAATCGCGAGAATATCTTTCTCAGAAAGCAGCACGTATTCGTCGGTACCCAACTTAATATCGGTGCCGGCATACTTGGAGTAAAGAACTTTGTCTCCTACCTTTACATCCACCGACTGACGACCACCGTCATCCTTCATTTTTCCGTCGCCTACCGCTACTACTTCACCTACTTGAGGCTTTTCCTTTGCAGTATCGGGCAAATACAGACCGCCAGCGGTCTTTTCTTCCGATGCGTTCACTTTTACAAAAACGCGATCGCCCAAAGGTTTTACTGTTGAAACGCTTAAAGATACAGCTGCCATAACTAAGATTTGCCTCTTTAGCACTCTCGACTCCTGAGTGCTAATTTAGCGAAGCGAGGCCTGTAATGGCAATATTTCTTCTAGTACGGTTTCCCGAACTTAGAGCGATGGAAGGGGCTTCACTTAAGTATAAATGCTCAATTTCCGTAGGAGTTTCAGGTTTTATGCAATAGACGAAGAATAGTTTGATATGGTCTGCGATTATTTGCAAAGCCAAGAAATTGTTATAGAACTGTAAAAAGGAAGCCTTTTTATGAGCGATGATGCAGTGTTTCATTTGAGCATTCAAGTACCAAAAACTACTAGACCTAGACACTACAAAGCCCTTAATTATTGTATAGAAAGTTTAGGGTTGTCAAAAATTCAACAACGTGTATTTCTGTGGGTTTTAGCTTCAATTCCTAGATGTTGCTGATAAGTAAAGCTAGTTTTACTTTTAGAAATACTTGAAAAAGTGACTATTTAAGCTCAAAATGGACTCTGTACAAGTGGAAGAACTGGCGGCGGTATCTAAGAAACAAAAACTAACGACTTGCGGGAGCGGTTGTTATAAACCAATAATGGTAATCTACCCCGTAGGTTTTTAGTCTCTACTCCTTTATCCCTCAAGTAATTGAATGCGTCTTAACAGAACGCTTCTAATCGCTTAATATACGTTTGCTATTCCATACTTTTTTGTTCATTCCTTGCCCTTCGACTTCCCGTTATAAGCAATCAAAATTAGCAGAAAGGGAGGATAGCATCTAGTTGGATACGTACGAGCAAAAAAATGAGAATAGGCGCGGGTTATTTTGACAAGAGGTATGTTCGCCCAATACTCCCCAAGTGATCCTTTAGGATTATTATTTAATGGAATGTTAGACCGCCCGCACCTTTCAAAGCGATATATAATAGCGCATTATAAATACTATTGCTCTACGTATCCTTACTGTAGCTCTTGAAGTTGACAGCTAAATCTCAATGGAGGGGATAACTCCAAAGGAGAGTTCCACTAATCTTAAGCAAGGTAAGTGGGATATAAGTGACAACATCTCTATCATCCACCAATTAGGAAAACTATTCAAGACCTTGATGGATCTACGCGCGACAAGTGCCACTGCTATGAAAGAACCCAGCATGAAAGATCACAAACGCTTACTGCTCATAGATGACGACCCCAATCTCAGCTTGCTGGTT
>JBHJJJ010000233.1:0-20902 GCA_050042755.1 Rivularia sp. (in: cyanobacteria) | reverse complement strand
TTTATAAGGTATATAAATCAAAGATAATTTTTCCATTGTTTTCTAATCGGATTATGCGTCGTTCTCGTCCCGATTATAAAAATTATATTGAACGGCTAAATATTCCTGAGAATGAAGACGAACCAATCAATATTTTAGCTCGTAGTGGTGGTAAAAAAGCTACAGATACTCTGGAAGTATTCCCTTGTCCGACTCTAGGTGAAAACGGTTTATATGAAATTAAATTTTTTGCACGTGGATTAAGATATTTTTCATCTTCTTCTATTGAAAGGATTCTTAAATTTGAACCGGACGAATTATTATATTTATCCCATGAATTACAAAATCCTCATGATTCTAAAGCATTAATGCTTTGTACAAAAGACTATCATAATGTAGGTTATTGTCCCCGCTATCTAAATAATGATTTCCTGATATTATTAGAAGGAAATCTAAACAGCGTTGAAGTTCGAGTTGAAAGAGTAAATGCCGCACCAACTCCATTACAACAACGTTTACTGTGTAATTTAACAGCAAAATGGAAATCCGGATTTAGTCCATTTAGTGGTAACGAATATCAGCCAATTGTAGATGATGTTGATTATAATGTCGCTTAATAATTAAATTTAGAAATTGAGTTGAATTTTATACACATCATTGACATCCGCAAAATTTTGTATTTCTGAAAACCTAAGTTACAACAGATAAACAAGATTTAGCTTGGTGGTTCAAGCAAAACTTTAAAATTGCATCGAAAATTTTTGATTTAGTTACTGCTGTGATGGAAAATCCATTTGAGGGAATTGGTAAACCAGAACCCTTGAAATATATGGATGCCGATATTTTATCTAGACGTATTGATTTAGAACATCGGCTTGTTTATCGTGTTGGAAATACTCCTGCTTGTTTTCTGACTTGTCGATATCATTATGAGTAATTAATTTTTGAACAACTGGTTATACAATAATTCAATTTTATTCAAAATAAATTCTAAACGGTTCGCTCAAAATCCCTAATATTTGATTCAATTGCGTGATATAATATTCAGAGAGGTCAATTTTTAACAAATTATCCTCTAGTACCAAGAACTTCCAGTTGGTACCTGTAGAAACGGCACCATAAATAGAGAGCTTCTCAAAGCCCTTACGATTGTTGAAGATTTGAGCAGCAAACATCTGGGCTGCGCATTGCCCTAGACCAATACGGATATCATTATCTTTAGCTTCTACCAATGTTAAAACCGGAGCAGTTATCAATGATTGATTGCTCGATGCACTTAAAAGGAAATCACAAGCACCGGTTAAACTCTTGGATTCATCAACATTAAAGGTATTACCGGAAAAATAACCAATTTTATTCTCAAAGTTTCTTCTTACTTCCAATAAAATAGGTGTAATAATTAACTCGGAGCGGGCTTTTTCGGTACTGATACTAGATGCTAAATCCAAGGTTTCATCTAAAGTTTCTTTTAAACGTTGAGAAGGTTCAATAGATTCAACATTAGCAAATAAATGAGGAATATCCTCAACTGTTAATTCTAATTGAGTAACAGCTTGGTCGATTGTTTTAAAATCACTGTATGACATAACTTTACGATCGGAAACGGGATAAATGGAGAATAGTGATAGTGAAAATAATAATCAATATAAATATAATAATAAATTACTTAAGTAAGTCGGCACAAATAAACCAAGCTATATTACAGCTTGGGTTAATTACTCTCAAACCCTTATACCTATTGCCCTTTGTATGACAGCCTTTTGCCTTATCCCAATTACTATTTTCAATGCCAACCTACTTATTTTAGATATTGATGAAACATTAATTTATAGTTCTGAAAAACAACTTGATAGACAAGCTGATTTTGAATTAAATTTTGGATTAGAGAAATATTTTGTCTATATAAGACCGGGATTAGAAGAATTCATTTTAAGTTGTAATAATTGCTTTAATTTAGCTATATGGACTTCATCTAGCTCAGACTATGGTGGTGAAGTCATCAAAAATATTTTTCCCAATAACTTACAATTAGCATTTATTTTTACCAGAGAACGCTGTCTTTTTAAAAGAAATCCTGACTTAGATATAATTGAGACATTTAAGCCTTTAAAGAAAGTGAAGAGAAAGGGCTTTTCCTTCGATAATATTTTGATTGTAGATGATATTCCTGAAACTTTTAAATATAATTACGGGAGTGCTATTTTAGTTAAAAAATATCAAGGAGAAGATAATGATACAGAACTATTTCTACTATTAAAATATTTAGAAATGATAAGTTCGGAAGCAAACCTACGAACCATCGACAAGCGTCATTGGAAATATAAAATTGATTTGTAATCTTAAATAAATATAGTATTTTTGACAAAAATTAATAAATCCAATTAAAAAACCGGATTTCCAAACAGTTCAAATTCCTCAAAATTAAACCCATCGAATATTTGAAGCTATTAAGCCCTTACTTGTGAATTTCTTATTATTCCAGCAAAGATTCCACTAGTTGCAAACATGAGCAAAGCATATATCGCCGCAGGAATGGCCATAGTCGGGGAATTCAGCAATGTAGTAGCAACTGCGATCGCCAAGGTACCGTTTTGAATACCCACTTCAACTGTAATCGCCTTAGCACTGCTTTCATCAAGCTTACCAAGAATTGCGATCGCATAACCCAGAGCCATAGTTAATAAATTTAAAGTTAATGTAACTCCACCCACCTGGAGAAAAAAGCTCGGTACATTAGCTCGTTCTTTTACAAGCAAAGCCGCTATGATTAACCCCAAGAAGAATAGTGAAAGCCATTTAACCAATTTTTCCATCTTCGCAGCAAATTTGGGAGCATAGTGTTGCAGCAACATTCCTAAAGCCACTGGGATTAAAGTAATTACCGAAATTTGAATCACTGCACTCACAAAAGGCAATTGTAGAGCAACTCCTCCTCCCATAAACTTCTGCATCGCCAAATTTACCACTAGAGGAATAGTAAATACGGTAATCAAGCTGCTAATTGCGGTGAGAGTAATCGACAGAGCAACATTCCCCCGTACTAAATAAGTTACCATGTTGGAAGTGGGACCTCCCGGACAAGCTGCTAAAATCATTACTCCAACTGCTAATTCCGGTGAAAGAGGAAAAATCATCGCCAGTAAAAAGCCCACCATCGGCAGCACAACCAACTGCGCGATTAAACCCATAATTACTGCCTTGGGTTGAATAAAGACTCGTTTAAAATCATCTAATGTCAACCCCAGCCCCATGCCCAGCATGATGATAAATAGTGCTAGGGGTAGAAAAATTGCGGTTAAAAAACTTGATTGCATAATTTTATATTTATAATTGCACCTGCCAGTATACGCTCTGGTAAAGTAAAAAAATACATTCAAAAGCTACATAAATTCTATTGACGGGCACCCATGACTTTTAAAGATAAATTAATAACTTTGAGATACCTATTGAGTTGAAAATCATTCACCGTCAGGTGCGGTTCATCAATATTTATTACAGAGACGGGTGGATATTACCTCTGTGCAAAGGTTTCGGTTACCTGTAAAATTTGATTCATAGTTATTTTCAGCAACGCCAAAAAAGAAGACCAATCTTAAAAAAATCGGTCTTCTTATTTTTCTTATATTATCCTCAAGATTAACTCAAACGATTAACAATCGGATACATTGAAGATTAAATTGATACGTTCTGCTACGGGAGTGCCAGGATGCATGCCGAGGGTGTACAACGATGACCAAGTTTTTGCACCTACAATTCCATCTGCTGTCAAACCCTGGGATTGTTGGAATTTAATGGCTGCTTCTTTGGTTTTTGCTCCAAAAACACCATCCACAGTTAGGGTGCCATGTTGTTGATTGTATATCTCTTGAAACTCTTTTACTACCTCACCTGTAGAACCCTCTTTGATGACGGGTTTTTGTGCTGCCCGAGCTTCAATATCAAGGGCGATGGCAGTCTCTTCCATAACGATACCATCTTCAATTAAACCGTAAGCTGCTTGAAATTTGAGTACTGCTTCCTTGGTTTTAGGGCCAAAAATACCATCAATTGGCTCTGGATATAATTTTAAAGTCTGTAAAAAATATTGAACCATATTAACGTTTGGATTGTTAGCACCTTCTTGCAGAGGAAGGGGATATAAAGCAGCAGTCATAAAATTCTCCTGAGTAATAGTTTGTGATTAATTTTTTGCTCCTAAAATTAAATTTATACTCAGTCATCAAAATCTATTCATTAAAACAATCTAAAGAAAAGAGGGATAATCTTTCATGCCTTTCATGAGATAGGTATTCGGTATATCATAAGAATTCTCTTTGCTTAACATACCTATACAACAACTTTTGTTACAAAATTATTGCATCAAATAAAGCTTATTCACTTGAAGGGGGCCCATGTCTTAGATGTATCGTAGAGCGTTGCAATTATAACCTCCCCTCATTCCCCCCATGGACATAATCCGCCTTAAAATGTTGAAAAAGGGGAACCGCAAGCAACAAGGAACTCAAGCGCTCTCTAAGCGATGCCAATACCCGATCCCCATAGCTATCAAGTTACTTCATAAAATCGAATAAAATTTGCTGATGTATCAAACCAAGAGGCCTCACTTCCCCTGCTGCTGTAGAATAACAGCTACCATTGCGAATATCTTCAGCACTGAGTAAACCCATATCCCAACCTTCGCCGAGAACTAATCGATCTAAATCAACTTCTAAGGGTGCGTGGAATACATGGCGCACTGCTTGTTCATTTTCATAACAATCAAATTTAGAAATTTTTTCTGGTAGAGTGTAGCTAATTTCTTCTAAAATCTCTCGCCTCACCGCCAATTCTGGAGTTTCTCCCGGTTCAATATGTCCGCCAAAAAATGCCCAATAACCCGGATAAAGAATAGTCGGAATATTATCCCGCAATTGCATTAAAAATTTGTTGTCTCGATACAAAATTGCAATTGCAACATGATGCACCATGCGATCGCTCATAAAAATTATTATGTAACTCAAATAATTGTTCGCATTATATATTACTTTTCCTCTAAGTAAAGTTCTCCCATTTCTGCCCCAGCTACGGGAATACTTTCGTACTGAGGTAATGCTTTGACTACAACTTTATCTCCGACTTTCCAACCTTTTTGATTGGTTAACACCCAAACTTTGCCAGTAGAGTCATCTAACTGATACATTTGTTGCTCTAACAAAGGAACTTTTCTTTCTACCTTGCCTTGAACGTAAACAGGAGTATTGTTATTGCTTTTTTGCGGTTTTAGTTCGTTAATGGAAGTGACATTCACGCCAATGGCATTCATCCCGTATTGGCTCAAATTACTGCAACTCAGTAGCCCCGACACCAGGAAAGGAGCTAATCCCAAACGCAATATCCATTCTAGGGGGAAAACTTTTCTTACTGTGAGCATTGTAGGCACCATATTTGGAAATTTAAGTATCAGCTCTCGGTTAGTCGTAATTTTCTTATACATAGTTCCCGCCCAATACTAAGTTGTTAACAGAAGCTCCATTCCATTTTCGCTTACGGCAATCTATCTGAGAAGATAAAGAATATGATTAATGCCGTGGCGTACTTACTTTATAAATAAGACTCATGGAAACAAAAACAGCAAAACTGCTTGATGGTAAAGGCTTAGGATTAAAGATTCACGAAGAACTTTCCACTACGATAGCCCAATTAAAATCTAAAGTAGATCGAGCGCCAGGTTTGGCAGTGTTAATGGTGGGTGACAACCCCGCTAGTGCTGCTTATGTACGTAACAAGGAACGAGCTTGCGCCAAGGTGGGAATTGCTTCGTTTAACAGGCATTTTCCTACGGAAACGAGTTTTAGCGAACTTCAAGAAGTTATTCAAAGCTTGAACAGCGATGAACGAGTAGATGGGATTTTAGTACAGTTACCCCTCCCTCCTCATTTGGATAGTGTAGCGTTGTTACATGAAATTGCTCCCCATAAAGATGCCGATGGACTGCATCCGCTGAATTTGGGACGATTGTTAAGAGGAGAGGAAGGTTTACGCAGTTGCACTCCAGCAGGAGTGATGCGTTTATTAGATGAATATTCTATACCTTTGTCAGGAAAACAGGCGGTAGTTTTGGGGCGTTCGATTTTGGTTGGTAAACCAATGTCGTTGATGCTTTTGGAAGCGAATGCTACCGTTACCATAGCTCATTCACGCACTCACAACTTGCAAGACATTACCAAAAATGCCGATATTCTCATCAGCGCAGTAGGAATTCCTCAATTAATTACCGCTGACATGGTGAAACAAGGCGCAGTTGTGGTAGATGTGGGGATAAACCGCATTACTGACGAAAACGGCAAAAGTCGCTTAATTGGTGATGTCAAATTTGATCAAGTTGCAACCGTTGCAGACTTCCTTACCCCGGTTCCCGGTGGTATTGGGCCTATGACTGTTGCCATGTTATTACAAAATACTGTTTCGGCTTATCAGTTAACAGTTAAGAGTGAACAGTCAACAGTGAACAGTCAACAGTGAGCAGTTAACAGTGTTCGCGGAGGGTGTCCCCGAGGGACATACGGTGAAAGAAGAGTGTTTTTACGTATAAAACAGGAAATTAAGGAAATTTAGAATGGTTGCAGCAGATAATTTATCGAAAAATTCGACCGTATCAACACAATTGAAGTTTGATTTATCGGCTTATCTAAAGGAACGACAAAAGCTTGTAGAAACTGCTTTAGATAAATCGATTGAGGTTGTTTATCCTCATAAGATTTATGAAGCAATGCGCTACTCCCTTTTAGCTGGAGGTAAGCGTTTGCGTCCGATTCTATGTCTTGCAACTTGCGAAATGACTGGTGGAAATATCGAAATGGCAATGCCCACGGCTTGCGCTTTGGAGATGATTCATACCATGTCTTTGATTCACGACGATCTGCCGGCGATGGATAATGATGATTACCGTCGAGGTAAATTAACTAACCACAAAATATACGGCGAAGATGTAGCAATTTTAGCCGGTGATGGCTTATTAGCTTACGCTTTTGAATATGTGGCAAATAATACTGAAAATGTACCTCCATCACAAGTTTTACAAGTAATTTCCCATTTGGGACGTGCCGTGGGTGCTGCTGGATTAGTGGGCGGTCAA
Organism: Rivularia sp. (in: cyanobacteria); assembly: GCA_050042755.1. Lineage (GTDB taxonomy): Bacteria > Cyanobacteriota > Cyanobacteriia > Cyanobacteriales > Nostocaceae > Rivularia. Next base: position 13,809 of record JBHJJJ010000233.1, on the reverse strand, counting down.
GTTGTAGATTTAGAAATGGAAGGAAAGACGGATGTAACACTCGAAACGTTGAATTTTATTCACAATCATAAAACAGCCGCTCTCTTAGAAGCTTGTGTCGTTTGCGGCGGCATTTTGGCCGGAATCTCCCCCGAAGAATTACAAAGATTATCTCGCTACTCTCAAAATATTGGACTTGCATTTCAAATAGTTGATGATATTCTGGATATCACCGCAACCCAAGAACAATTAGGTAAAACTGCTGGTAAAGACCAACAAGCACAAAAAGTTACCTATCCCAGTCTTTGGGGTTTGGAAGAGTCAAAAAAACAAGCACAACAGCTGATTGAAGTTGCTTGTGCTGAATTAGAACCTTTTGGAAAAGGAGCTAATCCTTTAATTGCCCTTGCTCATTTCATCACCAGCCGTAGCAACTAATTCTTTTTTTAGATTTGGGATTTTAATAAGTAGTATCCCACACTTCCTCACGCGCACAACCGCTGCTAATATTACCCTTATTTAACCGTAATACCATGCAAGATATAGGCAATATTTTTAACAACCACGTACTACTGATTGCCTTGATAGCTTGTTTCGCCGCTCAGGCTTTAAAGCTCATAATCGAGTTAATCAAGAATGGTAAAGTGAGTGTGAGCGTTTTAGTCACAACTGGAGGTATGCCCAGCGCTCATTCAGCCCTAGTAACTGCTTTAGCAGCTGGTGTAGGACAAACTATCGGCTGGGCATCTCCCGAATTTGCCTTAGCTGCGATTTTCGCCATCATCGTGATGTACGATGCTGCAGGAGTCCGTCAAGCCGCCGGAAAACAAGCACGCATCCTCAACCAAGTGATTGATGAAATGTTTCACGATCACCCAGAAATCGCCGCTGAGCGTCTTAAAGAACTACTCGGACATACGCCCTTTCAAGTAATAGCCGGTTCGGCTTTGGGTGTTACCATTTCTTGGTTAGCCCAGGCAGCGTATTAAAAAGTTAGGAGTTAGAAGTTAGGAGTTAGTGGTTAGTGGTTATTGGTTAGTGGTTAGTGGTTAGTGGTTATTGGTTAGTGGTTAGTGGTTATTAGCAAAAATATCAACCATCAACTATCAACTATCAACCATCAACTATCAGCCATCAACTATCAACTATCAACTATCAACTATCAACTATCAACCATCAACTATCAACCATCAACTATCAACCATCAACTAATTTGGCAATTTGACAACAGAACGCAGTAGCATTACCTTTTGACTATCAACAATGATGGCAAAGAAACCTCGTTTGGAAAGTTCTTGTAAGGTTTTATAGGCTTCTTTTTGGTTGCTGGTGTAATTTGCCAATAAATAAGGCCGTCTTCCGTAAGCAACAAAACCTACGTCTGCTTTAACTGCACGACGAACGTCGGATGCTAATTGAGGACGATTGTAATAATCGACTAATACAGCGTAACCCGTTCCCAAGCGTCGAGGTTTGTAACCTACGGTAGTTGCTTCACTAGGTGTTGGTGCCCCCGTCGGTCTAGTAGTAATTATTGCAGATAAGCCAGCAGAATCTCTGATATATCTTGCCCAACGATTAGCATCATCAATCTTTTTAAATCCGCCGATGCGGGTTACTGTATCATTGAGGTATTTACAGGTACTAGTCTCAATTTTTGTAGGTAAAACGCGCTTTAATTGGGTTTGATTATCTGTTGTGGGACTGACTACTAATAACAGATATTCACCAGTTCTGGGAGCTCTACAGGTGGGAATATTTTTTTGGGCTGCAACAGAATTTATACCACAAAACAAACCGGCTGTTGATAATATCAAAGCGGTTGGCAAACTTTTAAATTTACGCAAAGTAGTTTGATTCATTGATTGAATTCTCCTAAAAAACACCACAGCTAAAAAACTTTATCAAAATTTATTCTTGGCTGAAACATCCTAATTAACTAGACAGGCTCCCTTAAAAGTTTTTTTAAGAAAAAATTTTGAAGGGAACTCTTGACTTTTTTGGTTTAGCTCTTTTCAATTAGGCTTTTACAAGTTATGGCATCTATGCCGGAACGAATGAAGCAGTTTAGGAGGATGAAATTGATTTCAAAGAAATAATTAATAGTGACTATTGAAGAACAGAATTTATACTTTTTGCCATTCTACTCACCACTCCTAAACTGTTGATTATCTATCTAATAATTGTTTTATTCATTTATGGAAGCACAACCCAAAGGGATTTATTAAGAAACTGGAGCTAGGGATGCTAAAGCATCTGGAATTTCAGAAGAAGGAGCTTGAAATTCACCTGTTGCGACATATTCCAATCGTAGTTTTAACCAAGTAATAAATTGAGAATTGGTAGAAACAATCGCCGCTGCCGGTTGGGGACATTTCGCTTTAATTTCTGACATTTGACTTGCTTCTAGAAAAGCTGGTTGCTTTACTAACCAAAAATCAATTTCCTTTTCCTGTTCGTGGTAATAACGGATACGCTCCCGTAAAACCTCATCAAGTGGTTCTTCTTCTAATAAAAAGCGTTGAGAAGCTACTACGTAATAGTATGTTTGCATTGTCACCCTTTGTAGATTTAATAGTTGATTGAATCAATTTGAGGACACAGCATATATTACTGCGTCCGAGGGAAACTTAATTAGAAGAATTGAAACTACCAGCTAGTTTTTTAAACGGACAGCTAGTTGCTAGCTGTTGTGAAGTTGGCTGTTGTTCCCTTATATTGAAAAATCTTTTAATCGTTGCCCAAAGTGACTTATCCCGAGAGCCATGCTTTCCACCACTCGTCAGCTTTGCCAAAAACTGACTGTTGTCAAAGTAGTGTTCCACCGAAATAATTTTCAAGTCATCGGTAACACGGGCAATGCTCATCCCTATTATCTCCACAACTTCTCCTGTAGGAGCATAGTCTTTGTATGCACCATTAAAAGTTCCCCAATGCCGCCATTTAAATGTAACGTTTGGTGGAGAACTGTAAACTTCTAATACTTCCCATAAAAATCCCGACGGAAATGCGCTACGAAACAACCTTCCGGATGATTCAAAGTTTTCCTCGGAGGCTTTATATTCTTCAGCGTCGCCAATAAATAAATTATAAGTTCCAGAAAAGGAAATATCTGCTGCTCTGAATTGCTCCCCACCATTGCTGCTCATGCGGAACTTTTCGTTAACAACCGATAGCCACTGTTTGGGGTTGGTTTTAAAGGAAGCTTCTAACTCAAAGATTCGCACCAAGTTTTCAACAATAGCTTCGAGGGAACCCATTGGATGATTAGCTTGACTTTCGGATGCCAACCCTTGATTCGATTCGGAATAATCTGGAGGCTTTCCACCGCGCCATTCGTTATCGATGCTGCTTGCTATTACTTTTTCTCTATCTTGTACCCACAGCGGCAGATTTTGAGATTGTGTTGCGCTCATATCACAGATATCCTAGCTGTATAACAATAACTTGATCGAATTCCGCAGTTTCAACCCCTCCCATATCAATTAACAATTATCAATTATCAATTATCAAAATATTATTACTGTTCACCACTCACCACTTACTGTTCATTGTTCATTGTTCACTGTTCATTGTTCATTGATAATTGTTCATTGTTCATTGTTCACTGTTCATGGCTTGTTTCATTTCTCGTACTGCTCTTTCCATGCCTACGAGAGCCGCTCGACTGATAATGGTATGACCAATATTAAGTTCTTCCATACCTTCAATGCAAGCCACGGGGTAAACGTTGGTGTAAGTGAGTCCATGTCCAGCATTTACTCGCAACCCAGCTTTAATGGCTTGATTGCAACCGTATGCTAATAAATTCAATTCCATATCTTTAGTTACTTCATTTTTCGCTTCCGCGTACCTTCCCGTATGCAGTTCAATAAATTTTGCTTTAACCTTGACAGATGCTTCAATTTGTGATTCGTCAGCATCTATAAATAAACTTACAGGAATACTAGAGCTTTGTAACTTATCAACTATATTTCCGATTTTATCAACTTGACCGACAATATCTAAACCGCCTTCCGTGGTGACTTCTTCACGCTTTTCCGGTACCAAAGTTACATAATCGGGTTTGATATCGAGAGCGATCGCTAACATTTCATCAGTAGCGGCCATTTCTAAATTGAGATGAGTTCTGACGGTTTCTCGTAGAATTCGTACATCTCTGTCTTGAATATGTCTTCTATCTTCCCGTAAATGTACGGTAATGCCATCAGCACCCCCCAATTCAGCCAGCACCGCAGCAGCTACGGGATCGGGTTCCACCGTCCGCCGTGCTTGTCGAATAGTGGCGATGTGGTCAATATTTACACCGAGTGTTAGCACCTCTGTTTTCCCCGTTTGCAGTTGATATAAAAATTGATTTTACAGGAAATCGGGGTTTTTACGGAAGCCTATAGAATTAGGGGTTAGGAGTTAGGAGTTAGGAGTTAGGGGTTAGGAGTTAGGGGTTAGGAGTTAGGAGTTATGGGTTAAGTAGCGAGGCACGGAAAATTATAGTTGAAAAAGGCAATAGGCAATAGGCTGTCATGCAATAGGTATCTCTAGTTTGAGGTTAATTTACTTTTTTTAACAAAGTTATGTTTTTTTGCGCCTACTTACTTAGAAGTTAGGAGTTATGAGTTAGAAGTTATGAGTTTCTAGTACTCCGCCAAGTGAACTATGGGGGTAAATAATGAGAAGACAAAGTTATTTTCTCCCCCCTCTTCCCCCTCTCCCCCAGATTGGTAAAATTACTAGCCTACCTACTTACTTCAATTCTTTTTTGTTTGCGCCCAAATCCAAACACGATTAAATAAAACAAGGCACATTCAAATAAAAACCATAGTAATCCCCATTGTGGTTCGCCAACTTCTTTAACAAACCAGATAGCAGGTATAGATATTGCTGAATCTTTTGTGGTGACAAATATATGAAACAGATTATTTGCTGCATGAATGCCTAAAGCTAATTCTAATCGATTGTCTTTAAGTGTTAATAATGTACAAAAAACACCAAAAGCAAAGTAATATAGGGCCATCCACAAAAATCCACGTTGAACTTCTGGATTTCCTAAGTGGGGTACCATAAATAAAACACCATTAATAATCATTAATAGTAATGGCTGTTTTGTAATTAATCCTAATCCTTGAAGTATATAGCCGCGAAAAAATAATTCCTCGGCTGTTGTTTGTATCGGAGTTACTATTACCGCACAAGCAAGTAAAATAAACCATTGACTTGGTTTAAAAGCAAATTCTAAATTTTGGGGTTCTAGCACATAAGCCATAACAAAAAGAATTGACAGAATTAAAAACCATACTCCAAATCCTTGAAAGAAGCGTGGTAATCTAATTTTTGCGTCTGCACCTACTAAAGTAAAAAAACGGCGCTGATGAAGAAACCGCACGCTCAAATATATTCCTAATAAGAAAAATATGAATGGGATATTATTAATTAGATATACTTGCAGAGAAGGTGTTTTTAATAACTCTTCAATTTGTACTGTTAATTCCGATAAACTTAAACCTTGATTGGCAAAAGGTACTACCAGTAAAATACCTGCTACAATACTCCCTACAATTAAGAAAAGAAATATTATCAGGATTGTTCCTAATAAATAACGCCACCAATTATTCTTTCCTTGTCGTGCAATATCTAGATAAGTTCGATTCATTTTGCACTCTCTCATATCTTTTTTTATCAGTATAAAACCTGAAGAGAGTATTTTTATAGTCCAAATTATACAGTATTTTTATTCGATTTAATAGAGATATCGACAATTTTGGCATTAAGTAAGTCAGCACAAATAAACCCGCACTATATTACAGAATGTAAATTTAGCCCAAAGCCTTGTTCCAAACGAGCTATTTCCAATTACTATTTTCAACGCCGATGTACTTAGTACTGAGTATTAATAGACTCAAATTTTCTGAGGTTCAGGTATAAGTTGGTCTACTTTTATGAATACAATTTATCGTGTCCATAGTCTTTGTAGTTCATTCATCTATTATTTATCTAAAGTCGAAAACTGCAATATTAGTTAAAGTTGATTTATTGGTTTTATTTTTTGTCAGGATAATTTAGCGTGTGGTTATACAATCAAGATTCGGTAGAGTACGAAGTATTTAAGCAGTACGAAAAAGCTTTAGTTTCTCTTGGTGTCAATTTCTCTCGTGCTGATGTAATAAATGCTTTATCAGGATGTTTTGATGGACTTGAAGATGCTTTAAGAGCGGCAATTAGCTATATATTATGGTTGCACGAGCAGAAACATGAAATTCGCGCCAGCATTATTCTTATAAGGGCGTTGAATGAAAAATGGAAACCGATGGAATGGCGTGACGAATATCTCAATTTACCAATTTTGAAATCGAGCGGGCAAAAATGGTGGGAAGGTGCTGCAAAAATGTGGGGATACGATAAGCGCAATCAACTGGTTGCTGATATTGTTTATGAAGGAGGCAAGGAATATATTGTTTTTATTAATGGTAAAGAAATGTTGATCGAAACTGCTTGGCGTTGGGGTTGGGAACGAGTTTTAGATTATGCTAGTTCGTAGTAAATTATGTTAATAAGAGACTGTTAAATTATGATGACTAACTTATAAATGGAGTTGAAACTAAAAAAAACAAGTTACCGGCTTTAAACTAGGGAATAATCTAAAATCTGCCAGCCTCTTTTTAAAATCAAAAAATCGTAAATCTAAAATCTAAAATAGAATGACATCACTTACATTAAATTTAGATTCTATAATCAAACTCACCCAAGAACAGTTTTATCAACTCTGTGAAGCAAATCCGGAGTTAAAACTAGAACGTAATGCCCAAGGAGAATTAATTGTTATGCCACCCACCGGAGGAGAAACAGGAAGAAGTAACGTAAATCTGATTTTTCAAGTCGCAAGATGGAATGAAGATAATCTTCTTGGTGAAGTTTTTGATTCATCAACTGGATTTACTTTACCATCAGGTGCCGATCGTTCGCCAGATGTTTCTTGGGTGGAAAAGTCTCGTTGGGATGCTTTGAGTAAGGAAGAAAAAGAAAAGTTTATTCCTCTTTGTCCCGATTTTGTAATTGAAATCATGTCACCCTCTGACAATTTGAAAAAATTGCAAAACAAGATGCAAGAGTATATTGAAAATGGATGTCATTTAGGTTGGTTGATTAATCGGAAACAACAGGAAGTTGAAATTTATCGTCAAGGAAAAAATGTGGAAGTTTTGAAATTACCTCAAACTGTTTCAGGAGAAGATATTTTACCTGAATTTGTACTGAGTATGCAGAAAATTTGGGAGTGAAATATTCTAGAAAATTATTATTAATGAATGAGTAAAATTTATACTTTCAGGAATATTTCAAGAAATTAAAAAATTGTCACCAAAAACGAAAAAACCGGGGGAGTATATCCGTAAATTAGCTAGAAAACGAAATGTATCAGCAATGATATGTTTTTCTCTATTTGCGGGTGTTTTAATAGCGACGGTGTGGTTATTTATTATTTTTGGTACTTCTGCTGTAGGAATTTTGCTTTCCTTAGCAGGAGTTGTAAGTTCATATTATTTATACTGTCGCGGGAGGTACTTTCAAAAAAGAGCCTTGGATGCTCAACGTGGTGCTAAAGCCGAAACTGATGTAGCGGATCTATTACATATTTTGTCACGTCGCAAATGGCAAATCGAATATAATTTGAAAATTAAAAGATGTGGAGATGCTGATGTGGTATTACATTCTCCTAAAGGTAAGTGGTATGTAGTTGATGTTAAGTCTCATGGTGGAACGAAAATATCTGAAAATGGACGTTTAAGAAGACGTTATGGAAAAAAAATTGTTGACTTCAGAGAAGGAAATTTGATAAAAAAAGTTAAAGGGCAAGCCAGAGAAGTGAGGCTGCTAAAAGGTGCCTCTTGGGTAACTGCAATGCTTTGTTTTACAAGGGGTAGTGTGGATATTTCCGAAGCTGAAATGAGTGGTGTTTACGTGGTATATGTTAGTGATTTGGTTGATACTTTATTGCGGTTGGATAAGTAATTGAATTATTTATTTAAAGGTTTCTAATGCATCTTTCTATTCAAAAGTGAGAAGCCTTGGTATACAATAACTAAGCCCACCTGCGCGAACTGAATTATAAAAGGGTTTTGGTTATCTGGGGAGTGATTTGAATGGATTTAATATTCTTTCTAACTTTTTCATTTGTTTTGCTTGTAATTAGTGCTTTCGGAGGATATTTTATTGTTTATCCTTTGTTAGCTTCGATGATTGCTTTATTTTTCTTACTTTTGAAAAGAGGATTTAAAGCAAATCAATTATTTAAGTTAGCTTGGGCTGGCAGTAAAAAATCTTTTTCAGTTATATATATTCTCTTATTAATTGGAGTGGTTATAGCTGTTTGGATGATGGCGGGAACAGTACCGGCGATTGTCTACTATGGCATTCAAATGATTAACCCTTCTTACTTTATTGTCTCAGCTTTTCTTTTAAGTATTCTTGTATCTTTATTAATTGGAACTTCTTTTGGAACTGTAAGTACAATTGGGATTGCTTTAATGATTATGGCAAGCGGTACTAGTGTAAATCCTCATTTAACTGCTGGTGCAATTATTGCCGGAGCCTATTTTGGAGATCGCTGTTCACCCATGTCTTCTAGTGCTAATTTAATCGCTATAATTACTCGAACGAAAATTCACACTAATGTCAGAAAAATGCTAGCAACAACTGTTTTACCTTTAGTTGTTTCTACTATAGTTTATTTACTCATCTCTATTGCTAATCCTATCGAATTTGAACGGCAATATATTACTTCTGAAATTAGTAGATTATTTAATGTTAATCTAATTGTACTTTTACCAGCATTTGCGATTTTATTCCTTGCTTGGCTGCGAGTGGAAATCAAAATATCTATGTTAGTGAGTATAATTATTGGTTTATGTATTAGTATATATATTCAAGGTTATTCTTTCTCCGATATTTGTCGTAATATGCTTCTGGGGTTTGAGTTATCAGAAGATAGTAGCTTGAAAAATATCATCCTTGGAGGTGGTGTAATTTCCATGGCTAAAGTCTCTCTCGTTGTGATTGTCTCTACAGCATTTGCTGGAATTTTCACTGGAACTAAAATCCTAGAATATGTAGAAATATATCTCAAGAAAGTGAAATCGAGATCCAATTTATTTTTAGGGACAAATATTATCGGTATCGCTTCAGCAGCATTTGGTTGTACCCAAACAATTGCTATTCTTTTAACTGAAGAGTTAGTTAAAGATCGTTATCAAGAAAATCAATTAGATAATTATCAGCTTGCAGTAGATTTAGAAAATTCTGTAGTTGTAATTTCTCCCTTAATTCCTTGGAATATTGCTGGGTTGATTCCGGCAACTATTTTGATGACAGACTCCGGATTTATTCCCTTTGCATTTTATTTGTATTTTGTACCTTTATTTAATTATTTTGATCTGAAAATTAAAGAACGTGTTAGTAATACAATATGGTAACAAAAGATATAGGAATCCGGTTTGATTAATGTTCGCGCAGCGTGGCGAAGCCATAATTATTTGTTGACTTAGGGAATGATGAAGACAGAGAGGGGGAAGAGAGGGGGAAGAGGGGAAAGAAAAAAATTTCTCACTATTAACCCGAAATATTCCCCTGGCTCTCTAATAGGGAATGTTTCAAACACTAGGTAAAGATGTAAGATAATTTAAAAATCCTGTAATTTCATCATTATTTAATTGTTGGCGAGAACATCTGTTATAATTTCTTTTTAAGTAAGAACGTCCTTGTTCTATACTCCAACCAATTCGCTTCATTTCAACTAAAATCAAGTCAGAATCAGATAGTTCTATCGCACCTGCAATCAGTTTCCAGCAAGGATCGTCTCCTTCCCAATCCTCGAATCGATGTGGCATACTCAAACTGACGGTTACTAAGCAAGGATTCTGTGCACGATAAGAAAGTTCGAGTTTTTTCACAAATACAGGATCGGTTATAGTTGCATCAGCTAGTACTGCAGTATTAGTTTCGAGAGTACCTTTCCATTTTGTACCAACGCCAGTATGTATGCAGCGCACGGAGAATTTTTTTGCATATACTAATTCTAAACTGCGTCTTTCTGGGAAGGGTAGGGATTTTAAAAAAGGTACAGTAACATACTTTTCAGAATTATGAAGAATGCGGTCAAAATTATGGCAATATTCAAGTAAATCTGTAGGTTGAACTTGTCCTAATCGTTGCCATCTTCCAGAAGCGATGGTGATGTTTTCACTTTCAAAGCCGTAATCTGGGCCATCTTTTTCTAAAGGAATATCTAAAATATCGAGTAAAGCAGGTTCTCTTCTGTGTATTAGTCTTATATCTTTAGGTACTTTACCATTATGGGGATATAGACTGCATACTGGACGAATCCATTTTTTTGTATCCCGATTGATGCCAGCGATGCACCGCTCGCCATGTTTCCAGGAGTTAGCAAGACAAACAATTTGAGTCATAAGATAGTTGACATTTCATTCGTAATAGCTCTCTATTACAAATATAATTACTTAAATAATAAATGTCATATAAAAGACTAAATCATAGATGATTAATACTGATATTTTCCAACTTGTCACTGAGATACTCTGCTACTAAACGACGATGACAGTGATGGGGTTTAGCTTCACTACACAACAAACAACCACCATCCAGAAGTTCCGATGAAACCTGCTTTTCGATTTGGCGATCGCTAATTAATCGTAAAAATTGTTGTTCGTAAATTTCCCAATCACCTTTGTTTTTCTTATACTCATCCAAAATATCTTTAGTCGGTGCCATATCTAAAATATGGATGTACTCGATATTGCCTATTGTCTGCAAAAAATATTCTAAATCTTTACGTTTAGCGAAACCTGCTAATTGAGAAACATTATTTAGTCTTGTATCGATGACTCGTTTAACTCCACTATTTACTAAAGTCTCGAAAAATTGTTGAGCAGTCTTTTTAGTAAAGCCAATTGTATATAAATTAATTGATTTATTCATATTGATTTTCTGTTTTATCTACATAAGCGATATTATAACCTTGAAGTTGATATGCTTTTTTGAGAGATTCTTCTCTTGAATACTCAGTTGTGGATGGTTGAGATAATGACACATCTTCAAACAAAGATAATTGAACTTGTTGCGGTTGTTGTGGTGGTTTTAAATCATGTAAATGTAAAAGTCTTTCTTCAAGATTATCGTGAGTTTCTAAATCGCCGTTTTTCAAAATATGATTAATATCTAAACCAAATTCTCGCAAATGCTGACAAATAAGAATTGCTCGATGACAAGTAATTGGATCTTTTTCAGCACACATCAGCGAAATATGATAACTTTTAGCTCCTTGTAATATTCGTTCAATACCATCATTAAATTCCTTAGTAGAAGCAATTTTTTCATATACAGCTTTACCGTTAATATAGCAGTCAGGATTATTGCTTCTTGCTCCCAATTCCTTCCCTAAAAATACGTAGCGAATTCCAGCCTCTGTTAAAGATGATTTGAATAGTTTTTGATTGAAATGAGGTAGATATTTGCTATATGGATGGGAACGTACATCAGCAACTGCGGTAACATCATGCTTTTGTAGCAGTGTAATAAATTCCTCTATAGTATGATTGGAATGTCCAACGGTAAAAAGTTTCATATAAAATAAATGGTTTATGTCTCTTTAAAAGTGTTACGGTAAACCAATTATAAACAGATGTCTGATGAAAAGGGTTAACCTCACCCCGCTCTCCGAGCACCCCTCTCCAAAGTAGCGGAGAGGGGAGGGAGTTTGCTCCTGTATTGAACTCAAATGAGAACTATTATAATTTGGTTTTTCGGCGTTTTCCCTGTGTATGAAATTGAGACATTGCTGAATTGAGGTATAAATCGTAAATTTCCCAGACGTAATATATTATGTTTGTAAATTAAAACAACGTTCAAAAAACTAATGATTCCGATAAAAACCCCTGAATATGGAAACAACCCAATTAACCATAAAATCCCCTGCAAGATGCCATGTGCGAAGATATCCAATTTGATACCGTCGGCAAAGAAGAATATATTGGCATCGTCATCGATAAAGCCTTAAATTTACCTTGGCTCAATCCCAATCCAGAAAATCCAGTTTTGGAATGGCAAGGTAAACATTTAGAACAATTATGGCAACAGCTACACACCCTAGATAACTGGCGAATCTTCTATCGAGATTTTAACGTCGTATCTGCAAATATTTGATTTAGCGGTAAATGTTTCCAAAAACTCCGCGCCCCTCTGCGCTTCCCTCAGCGCCCCTCTGCGTTTAAAATATATAATCCTCATACTCTAACTCGAAGCACTAGTATAAAACCGCAACGCAAACCGCCAAAACCTCGTAGACACAAAAAACAACCCCAAAGCCAAAACTCCCGCACCTATTACCCATGTAATTTCACTTCTACCAAGCATGGCTTCCGCAGGTACAGTAGTTAAAAAAGCAACTGGAACTACAAAAGTAAAAAAGAAACGAAAAGCCGCAGGATAAGCAATCATTGGGTATCTCCCCGCCTCCAACAATCCCCGCAATACTTCAGTTACGTTGTATATTTTGACGAACCAAATACTCGTAGCACCCAGCATAAACCACAAACTATAGAGGATTATCAAACCAAAAAACAGCGCCGGAAGACTGGCAAGATAATCGCCGATTCCCAAACCGAGACGATTACCAGCGTAAATAATTATAATAGTGCCAAAAATTAAATCCGAGACTCCCCAAGGTGAAATTGTGTGGGAAGAAAGCCAAAATTGACTGCGGATGGGTTTTAATAAAATAAAATCGAGAGTTCCTTCCTGTACGTGGCGTACGATGCGATTTAAATTGGGAGAGAGGAAGGTTTGCGAAAAACCTTGCAATAAAGTGTAAATCCCCACGACTATTAAAGCTGCTTCCCATTGCCATCCAGAAAAAGTATAGCCGGTACGATAAAACAAAAATAAACTGAACAAGCTACCCGCAAGGCTTCCCACGCTGCCAAGAGTAGCGATCGCAAAATTGACACGGTACTCCATCTGTGCTGCGATGGCAGTACTCCAAAATAATCGAATCACTTTTAAGTATCTTAAGTATCTTCCCATAGTGAAAACAAGTAGCGCTTCCGGTATAGTTAACTTTCAGGTTGTATATTGTGCTGATATAAACTGTATTCTTAATAATCTTATGGCTAAACTGTCCAACGAATTAAACCGCTTTTTTTTTGAAGAAGAACGTGGTGATACTGTAACTTTAGAAAATATTCTCGAATTAGCAGGGGAAAGTATTTTCGGATTCTTGTTTGTTATCCTTTCTTTACCTTCAGCTTTACCAGGTCCCGCACCTGGTTATTCGATTCCTTTCGCGATTGTGATGTTTTTCTTTGCATCACAGTTAATTATAGGTCGTAAAGAACCTTGGTTACCCTCAAAGTTAGCCAATCGCCCTATTAAAACTAAATTGGCACAAAAATTTATCAAAGGTGGGATTCCTTGGTTGCGAAGAATTGAAGCTGTAACTCGTCCTCGTCTACCGTTCGTTTGTACTACTTTCGCGGGAAAAATAATTTTTGGTGTTGCTATTAGTTTAATGTCGATTTTTATGATGATTCCGATCCCCGGAACCAAGACTTTACCAGCGATCGGGAGTTTTGTCACTGGCTTTGGTTTATTGGAAGATGATGGTGCAATTAGTTTAGCAGGTTTTACTATTTGTGCGATCGCAGCAATTTTAATCGGTTCGATTTTTGCAGTGGCAAGTTGTGGTGGTACCAGTCTTATCGACCAAATTAAGGGTATGTTGGGAAGATAGTTTAATACATTAGATTTCGTAAAAGTAGAGGGGGA
>JBHJJJ010000232.1:0-10916 GCA_050042755.1 Rivularia sp. (in: cyanobacteria) | reverse complement strand
GTTCACCAACCACCGGAAAGTAGTTTGATTCAAAGAGTAATTCGCTTAGTAAAACAAGCTCAAACCGAAGCACCACCATCTCAAATCTTTGTAGAAAATTTAGAACGCAATTACGCCAAAGTAATAGTAGTATGCGGTATTTTATTAGCGGTTTTACCACCTTTTATTTTTAATTGGGACTGGGAAACAACTATTTACAAAGCTTTAATTTTTTTGGTAGTGGCTTCTCCTTGTGCGTTAATGGCTGCTATCATGCCTGCATTATTATCGGGAATTGCCAATGGAGCGCGAGGGGGTATTTTATTTAAAGGTGGAGCAGTTTTAGAATTGGTAGGTAAAGTTAAAGCGATCGCCTTTGATAAAACTGGAACTCTAACTACTGGAGAACCCCAAGTTATCGATATTATCGCAGTTGATGGGGATGAAAACCAAATTCTATCAGTTGCTGCTGCGGTAGAAGTTTATTCAGAGCATCCCATAGGTAAAGCAATTGTCCAAGCTGCTAAGGATAAAAATTTGAATTTAGTACCTGTTAATAACGCAGTTTCTCATACAGGTTTTGGTATTAGTGGTCAAATTGAGGAAATAGATATTAAAGTTGGTAATGCTAAATTTATTGAATCAGATTCTGATTTACCCGCAGATTTAGTTGTCAAAAGCCAAAAATTAGAAACACAAGGTAAAACAATCGTTTGGGTTGTTCAGAGTGAGAATATATTAGGAATTATTGCCGTTGCAGATACAATACGTCCTGAAGCTGCAACAACTATACAGCGTTTGAAACAAATCGGTATTCAAAATATTATCGTTGTCAGTGGCGATTGCCAACTTACGACTAACTACATTGCCCAACAGTTGGGTATTTCAGAAGTTTACGCCGAATTACTCCCGGAAGATAAAGTAACTGTAATTAAGCGCTTAAAAAGACAATATCAAACAGTAGTAATGGTCGGGGATGGTATAAATGATGCCCCTGCTCTAGCAACAGCATCCGTGGGAATAGCGATGGGAACTACAGGTAGCGATATCGCTTTAGAAACAGCAGATATTGTATTAATGGCAGACCGTTTAGAAAAATTAATGACTGCAATTCATCTAGGTCGTCGTGCAATTAAGGTTATCAAACAAAACATTATCTTTGCTTTGTGCAGTATTGGTTTATTACTAGTTGCCAATTTTGCCACTGGTATCAATCTTCCTTTGGGAGTAATTGGACATGAAGGCTCTACAGTATTAGTAACATTGAGTGGTTTGCGGTTGTTGAGAAATACTAAAGGGTAAAATTATTGCTTCTATGGGTAGGGTGAAAATCACCCTCAATACAATAGAACCACAATTATTCACTAGAGAATTGTCTCAAAAATCTTCTAATTTCACGTTTCCAACCACTTGGAACATAAAAAGAGAAAGTTGTTGTGGATGTCGCAAAGCTTCCATAACCAGTATTCCTATTAAAATCAAAAGACTCAACTAATGGTTCCTGTGAGGCTCCAGCACAAATATCGGTAGGACCAGTACATGTAACTTTTACATGCTCAAAACTTATCCTACTTGAGTTTTTTCCATTCCATTTTATAGCACCTGAATAAGTGATTTTAAACTCTTCCTGGGTTCCTGAATTTAATGTAATAGTGTAAGGCTCATCAAAAGTTAAAAAGAAAGCTCTCTTGTTAATGTCAATCACTCCAGTAATTTTGGGAGAAACCGGTTCTAAAGGATTAGATACAGAATTTGTAATCACTGATTCAACATTACCCTTTACAGGTAGCACTCTTACAGGTTGAGCTTTCACACTACTTGTCGATGGTAAGAGCTGGAGTGTAAACAGAGTGGTTAACAGAATTTTCTTCATCTTCATAATTAGGAATATTTAGTACAATACTGAATTATTTTCAGGACTTTATTTACTAGTACCAGACTAGATTTATGTGTTATGTTGCAATACAAAATAAGCTGTAGGATGTGGGTTTAAAGAAATGGAGCTAATTTTAATAGGACTTACGCAACTGGCATATTTTTCTCGTAGGGTGCTCGTACACTCACTAATATTGAACGTAATAATAAGGCAATCAGTGTACGGCACCAACCAGGATCTTGTGACACGCAGCCTTAGTCCTGTTTAAGTTGGTTTACTCTTTTTTTTGTTAGCTATGAATAACTCTTTGAAAAAGTCCACATAACCATCCGCAAAATCTTCAGAATTAATATCATTTATTCTCAAATTTTCAAAACATGATTTAGCAAAGTCCTTGAGGCTTTGAGGACCACAAATAAAGCATTTAGCGTTAGTATTGGAAGCCATAAAGTTTACAATATCTTCCTTTTGTAGACGATTTTTACCACTAATAAAATTTTTAACCGTAAGATTACCAAAAGCCTTACCGAGTTGATTGAGATGATTCGCAAATATTATCGAATCTTCAGATTTATTACAGTAGTACAGAGTTATTTTACTTTTGGGTTCCTTGTAGAGAATTGTTTTAATCATAGAGTAAAGGGGTGTTATACCACTTCCTCCAGCAATCATTAGATAGCTGTTCTCCGATACGGGATTAGGCTCTATAAAAAAGTCTCCCGCTGGTAACAATGCACCTATAGTATCTCCAATCTTGGCTGTTTCAAAAAAGTGATGAGAAACTATTCCGTTTAATTTCACTGTAATTCTCAGGAACTTATCTTCGGTTGGTGAACTACTTAACGAAAAACATCTATCATAATTTTTACCATTTATTTTGACTCTAATATTCAAATACTGACCCGCATAATAATCATAAAAATCAGGATTTTTGGGTTCAAAATATACAGAGCAACAGTCAGGAGTTTCACGTGTTATTCCAGTAATCTTAAGAGGTTGGTATTTTGTGTTATCCCTAACAATCACATTTTTTCGCTGATGAATTTTGTGAAAAAGAATATTGGTTTCTTTCAGTTCAGTACCAAACATCATATCCCAGATTCTTAGTTGTAAGCCATAATTACCGTTATATTTCGTATGATGCAAGTTATGATTCGTACTAGTAACTAACAAATTCAGAGGAAATACTCTACTAAAGAATTTCGGATAGAACTCATAGCCTAGATGAGATTTTATATTATTAAATGTTCCAAGACCTTGATTAATAGCAAGCGCGACAGTAGGAATAGGGAATATTAATAGTATTGGAATAATCCAAACAGTCAATAACAAAGACTCTAATAGATGAAAAGAGTTGGAGGAGAAAGGATTAACATCTAGACTTTGATGATGCACAGCGTGAATGTATTTATAAATTTTAGGGTGGTGTAAAAACCTATGAGCCCCATAAAACCAAGCATCACCAACGAGAAAAATTAAAAAAAATGCGAAAATTGCGTAGGGTATTCCGTATTTATTTACATCGTTATAAATATCGATGTTTCCATTTTGTTGCATCATCATTACAAAAGAAGTCAATGCAACACTTGATAATATAGCTAAAAGTGAATTCTTTATTTCATCTGAGATTTGACCAAACCCTGCTCTTTTAGATAATTGAATTCTTCTTTTGCTTAACGGTTTTGCAAAGATATGAGCAAATATAATATAAACAATACCTAGAATTAAGAATGTTGATAATAATGATGTGACATAGCTTTGGATAAAGCTGATTATCATGTCTGTCATACTTCCTCTATTTTAATTGTTGTAAATAACTAAAGAACTCTTCACTGTGTTTTTTGGGGAAAAAATTATTATTTGCTTCAAAAAGTATTTTTGCAGACTTAATCAAAACATCCCATCCATTTTCAGTAATGTTTAGGGATTTCGATCTGGAGTCAGTCCCAATCTGTCGAGTTATGAATTCTTTTTTCTCAAGTTTTTTCAGAATTTTTGATACACTCATAGGCGCAACTCCTGTAAAGTTGGCAATATCTACTTGAGTTACTTCTTCTTGTTGATTAAGAAGTATAGATATTGATATCAACTGAAAAATTTCTGATTGAGTTATGTTATGTGATTCTAGTTGTGAATTAACATATTTTTCCCAATTATTAGCCTTTTGCCAGAATAAAAACCCTGTGAACTCTCTTGGATCTGGAAAATCTTGCGGTATTGATACATTCATAACCATAAAAATTTTGTCGCCATGTTTATAATAAACTAGTTTACTAAAATTGCAAATTTTTTTATTCAGAATGATACAAATACAGAATTTACGCAATTTTTACAATACTTACAGCATATTTCATCTTGATGAGGTACATAATAAACGGGGAGGATGCCCGTAAAATAAGAGTTTAAGCTAAGTCCACCCATTTAATGGGTGGGAATGTTGAGAGCTAGTTGATAACTGCTAAATGGGTATGCACAATGATTTATGTCATTGCGTTAGCCGCAGCAAAGCTGAACGCGTAGAGTCTCCAAAGGAGATACAACAGCGAAGCATTCAGCGAAGTTGTGGATCATCGCAAGTTGTTGGGATTGATTCGTTTCACGTAGTGACCGTCGCTTCGGACAAATATATAATTAATTTTGCCTAAGTACTTACTGGTTCTCATTGGCATTTTGAAATTCATCATTAGAAATTAAAAAATTGATTAATAGAATTATTTTAAGTAATGCATTACAAATTTTATTATTTAAACTAGTTTCTATCTAAAAGTAATGCATTACCATATTACGATAATGATTTTCATTGTCTGGGAGAATAAAGATGACTGCTCAAACACTAGATACAGTCCCCGTAACCGTTCTCACTGGTTATTTAGGAGCGGGAAAAACAACTTTACTCAACCGGATTCTCAGCCACGAGCATGGTAAGAAAGTGGCGGTGATAGTCAATGAATTTGGGGAAGTCGGAATTGATAATCAATTGGTTATCGATGCTGATGAAGAAATCTTTGAAATGAATAATGGCTGCATTTGTTGTACGGTACGTGGTGATTTGATTCGCATCATTGCTAATTTAATGAAGCGGCGTGATAAATTTGACCATTTAGTAATTGAAACTACTGGACTCGCAGACCCAGCACCTGTAATTCAGACTTTCTTTGTAGATGAAGATATGCAGGAAAAATTGAATTTAGATGCTGTAGTAACGGTAGTTGATGCCAAGCATATTTGGCAACATTGGGATGCAGATGAAGCTCAAGAACAAATTGCTTTTGCTGATGTAATTTTACTTAATAAAACAGATTTAGTAACCCCAGAACAACTTGAAGAATTAGAAAATAGAATACGGGGAATGAATGCAATGGCAAAAATCTACCGTACTCGCAATTCTGAGTTAGAAATGGATGCGCTTTTAGGGGTGAAAGCTTTTGATTTAGATAGAGCTTTGGAAGTTGACCCAGATTTTTTAGGTGAAGATGCTCACGAACATGATGAAAGTGTTTATTCCATAGCTTTGGTGGAAAAAGGTGAATTAGACGGGATTAAATTAAATCAATGGTTGGGTAATTTGTTGCAAACCAAAGGACCTGATATTTTCCGGATGAAAGGTATTTTAAATATTGCTGGAGAAGATGAGAGGTTTGTTTTTCAAGGAGTACATATGTTATTAGATGGAAAACCAGACCGTTTATGGAAGGAAGGGGAACAACGTAAAAATGAACTTGTTTTTATTGGTCGCAATTTAGATGAAACTCAGTTGAAAAAAGATTTTCTCGCTTGTATGGCTTAATTTCGATTAATAGTTATAACTATTGATGTATATCTTAAAACCTCACCCCCAGCCCCTCTCCAAAGTAGCGGAGAGGGGAGATAAAGCACTGCTTAATTAGGGTGAGGTGAAGCTGTACCTTGGTTGCTGGTGGAAATGCTATATTCCGTCATTTTATTCGTTCTAAATTCTAAATTCTAAATTCTAAATTCTTACTTCGTTTTAAAGTACAAATGAAAACTATTCAATCTACCGACTTTGATTTAAATTGGAATAATATACTTTCTGATTATATAACCGCTGTAAATTGGTCGCCTGATGGTATTACTTTAGCAATGAGTTCTGCTGCTGGTGAAGTAAAAGTTTTGGTAGAAAACGAATTAATAACTTTGCAAGAAGTTACTAATACTTCCATTGATAGATTAGCTTTTTCTACTGATGGAAAGTTTTTAGCAGTTGGCGGACAAGATGGTAAAGTAAAAATTTGGAATACTTCTAATTATCAACTTATAACGACTTTAGAAAATGCGACCGCTTGGGTAGATAAATTAGCATGGAGTCCCTGTAAAAATTTACTAGCTTTTAGTTTGGGACGTTACGTACAGGTTTGGGATGCAGACATTCAAGAAATTGTTGTCACCTTGAATTTTGATAATTCTTCAGAACTGAGTATTGACTGGAGTCATGATGGTAAATTTCTGGCGATCGCTGGTTATCAAGGTGTAAAAATTTGGCGTTCTGATAAATGGGATGAAGACCCATATTTATTTAGCATACCATCGGCTAGTGTTGCTGTGGCTTGGTCGTCCGATGGTAAATACATTGCTTCGGGTAACATGGATAGAACTATCTGTGTATTGGAAACAGATTTTATTGTTAATGCTCAACAAGCCCAACCTTGGTTAATGCGTGGTTTTCCAGGTAAAATTCGTCCTAACCGCTTGGTCAAAAGTGACTACATCTAAAAAAGAGCCATTACTAGCATGTTCTAGCGCAGAAGGTATAGTTGTGTGGGAAAAACAAGATGATGCATCTTCGGGTTGGGGTGCTACTGTATTAGAAAATCACAAAAATATTGTAGAAGCAATCGAATTTGCACCCGATAACTTAATGCTTGCTTCTGGTGGTGCTGACGGTTGGCTTTGTTTGTGGAAAAAAGCGAAAAAAGTAACGCAAATTCTCCAAGGTGCTAACAACGGTTTTTCTTGCATTGCATGGCATCCCCAAGGTAATAAAATTGCTGCTGGGGGTCAAAATGGTGAAGTAATGATTTGGTCTAAAGGTATTCGTGGGGTTGGTTTTGGTTGAGGATTGATAATTATTAATACGATATGGTTATCATGTGGTACAAAAACTGTTATAATCTATGGTAAAGGAATTCCTGCGGAACGAATAGCAAGCTTAACTGCACCTTTAACCACATCACTAAATGCTGCATTTCCTAATGATTGTCCCCATTTTACTAATTTGTCTTTGATTTCTGAATTTTTATGAGCTTGGGTTGAAATATCTCTTGCTACCTGTTCTTGAGCAGTTTCTACTGTAAAACCTTCCTTTTGCAGCTGTTCAATTAAGTCCTGAATTTGAGTCGCAGCCTGAGTTAAGTCTTGGCTCATGTTAGTATAATTGCCTTGAACATAAATTCCATTATTTGACTCAATATAATTTCCACCACCTGTACTAATATGTCTCTCTACACTCATTGGTTGTTTAATCTCCGTTTTTATATTAATTGGTTGACTTGCCATCAGTTTGGTAATCTCTAACAATTCAGTATAATGCTGTTTATAGATTTCATTTTCCTGTTGTTTTTCTTTAATTTGATAATCGCCTATATCCTCCACTTTAAATTTTTCACAATAAGTAAAGCTGTTATTACAAATAATTATATTAAATAATGAAAGTATTTCTACTCTGTAACCTACAAATCCTATTAATTCTTTTCCTATTAGAATAGTTCTAACATCCGTACTTATTTCATGAAAACTTAAAATGTTTTCTCTTTCTAAAATGTAGAAAATATTTTTACAATGTTCAACCTCATCTATTTTTAGATAAAAAGTTTTATTTATACCAATTCTGATAGCTTCAAATAGATTGATTTTCTCAAAATTCAAATTAATAATTGTTGTATCTTGAGATATTATTGCTGGTAAAGATACTAGAATTCTCACATCAGTAAGCTGATTTTCTAGTTTTTTGAATAGTAAATTATTTTTTTCTATATCATAAAAATCTAGTTTTTTCAAAGAAAATTCATCATCAGCTGATAGAAAATCGTTAACAAAATTCTGTACAAGCTTTTGATAATACTTATTTTTTTCTTCGGTTGCTTCGCCTGAAATTTTTAGCTCTAATTCTTGATTATTACTTGTTTTAATTTTAATATAAAATGGGGTATTACTATTATTGGATATTTTTCTTTTTTGTTTTTGATGTTTAATATTTATTGCAAGATTTATTAACGAAGAAACTGCAAAAATTCCACTGAAAAACACCTGAAGTGTTGGTAGTAATTGCTCTGACTCAAAACTATCTTGATTAAAATGAACAATTTTAGATTTTGCCTGAACTTTGTTCTCTCTAAAAATTTGCTCACTCAGCAATTTTAATTCTTGTAGGTCTTCATCTGAACCAGCAATTTCTATATATGTCATGATTGTTTTTACTGATAGTCAGTAAAAAATTATATATCAACCTCAAGATTCTCCCCCACTTTGCTTTTCAATAGCTTTTCTCACAACTTCAACTTCCAACTCCAGAGCTTGAGCAATTTGCTCAACACTCAATCCCATATTTAACAAACGGGGGACAGTTTTAAGTTTTGTTTCTTGCTCAACTTCCTGATAAAATCTAGTTTGTCGCCACTCGGTTAACCCAAACATTGCTTCTAACTCCTGTCTAGTTTTATTTGAGAATTTATAAATCAACATCCTTTCTACTAATTCTAAAAGCTGCCGACTATTGCTGACATCTACTTTTTGGACTTGTCCAATTAGATTTCTAGCAACTTCTACCGCTTCATCTTCCGGAGCAACTACTAATCCAATAATCCCCAACCCAATTGAAGAAGAAGTATCTGTTAATTCATCGAGATATATTACTTGTATTTGCCCATCAGATAGTAATGTTCGATACGCAATTGGAATACCTGGATCTAAGCTACGTTTCGCCCATAAAACTACTGCTTTCCAACTTTTATTAGGTCTATATTGATTGAGATAAAGAAACGCCTCGGTAATTAATCGCCAGTATAAATCATCGTCACGCTGATATTGTACCTCTACAAAGTAAATTGGGTCTTGGGGATATTCAGGTTTGGGTAAAAATAAACCATCAATCCGTCGTGCAAGCTCTTTTATCTCCACAGAGGAAAATTCATAGTGTAAAGCTTGGCTGGGAGATTCTTGCAGTATTTCAAATAGTACGCTGGGGAGGTTTTGCAGCAGCGTATAAAAGATTGTATCCGTTTTCATCCATTAAAATTTTTGAATGATTGGTAGAGCATATGTATTATACATCAATGTTTCTACCAATTATTATGACGAGCGATTGATATCAGGTTCGCTTAATTACTTGTAAAAAATATGTTTGTAGTTGCGCTTTAGCGCTCCTCTCGTTGTGTTCAGCGCTAAAGCGCAACTACGAGCCTTTATAACTGTTTATAATAATCGGTTTATTTTTGTTACTAGCCAACACAAGCTCTACATCAAACCAGAATTTTACGCTATGATGATAACGATTCTCATTCTAATTGCATATGGTCAGTTCATTATCCCAATCTCAGGAAGGCTTGCAAGAAAAAGATAACCAAAAGCTTGAGCGGATTCGTCATACTTGCGCTCATATCATGGCTATGGCTGTACAAAAGCTTTTTCCGGGGACAAAAGTTGCAATTGGACCAGTTACCGATACAGGTTTTTACTACGATTTTGATTGTCCTGTAAGTATTACCACCGATGATTTGGGTAAAATTGA
Organism: Rivularia sp. (in: cyanobacteria); assembly: GCA_050042755.1. Classification (GTDB taxonomy): domain Bacteria; phylum Cyanobacteriota; class Cyanobacteriia; order Cyanobacteriales; family Nostocaceae; genus Rivularia. The sequence goes on along the minus strand of JBHJJJ010000232.1, from coordinate 1,317 downwards.
AACCCAAATGCGGCGAATAATTAAGGCAAATTTACCTATTATTCGTGAGGAAGTAGAGAGAGAAGAAATTAGACAAAAGATTGTAGCTTTAAATGAACCATATAAGTTAGAAATTTTAGAAAGAATTCCTGACCAAGAAATAATTAGTCGTTATTTTATTGGTAGTCCTGATGCTGGTAATAGAGAATCATCATTGCTTGCTGTAGATAATATAGATAATACAAAATCAAATCAAGCTGATAGTTATTGGTGGGATTTATGTGCGGGACCCCACGTAAATTTTACTAGAGAAATTAATAAAAAAGCGTTTGCATTATTAAGCGTTGCGGGAGCATATTGGCAAGGTGATGAAACCAAGCCAATGTTACAGCGTATTTACGGTACAGCTTGGGAAACTCCAGAAGAATTACAGGCTTTTTTGCAACAAAGAGAAGAAGCATTAAAACGCGACCATAGAAAATTAGGTCAACAATTAGATTTATTTAGCATTCAAGAAGATGCTGGTGGAGGGTTAGTATTTTGGCATCCCAAAGGTGCAACAATTCGCCACATAATTGAAGATTATTGGCGCAAATCTCATATAGAATCTGGTTATAAATTATTATATACACCTCATATTGCTAATTTAGATTTATGGAAAACATCGGGTCATTACGATTTTTATAATGAAAATATGTTTGATTCGATGGAGGTGGAAAAACAAGCTTATCAAATTAAGCCGATGAATTGCCCTTTCCATGTTCTGACTTATAAAAATAAGCTACATTCCTATCGAGAATTACCAATAAGATGGGCGGAATTAGGAACAGTTTATCGTTACGAACGTTCTGGAGCGCTACATGGTTTAATGCGGGTACGTGGGTTTACTCAAGATGATGCTCATATTTTTTGTTTACCCAATCAAATAGCTGATGAAATTTTAGGAGTATTGAATCTTACCGAACAGATTTTATCTGATTTTGGTTTTAATAATTACGAAATAAATCTTTCTACTCGTCCTAGTAAATCAGTAGGGACAGACGATGTTTGGGAGTTAGCAACTGCGGCTTTAAAAGAAGCATTGGATAGTAAAGGTTGGAATTATATTATAGATGAAGGTGGCGGTGCTTTTTATGGACCAAAAATAGATATAAAAATTCAAGATGCGATTGGTCGTTTGTGGCAATGTTCGACGATTCAGGTAGATTTTAATTTACCTGAAAGGTTTGATATGCAATATGTTGCTGCTGACGATACTAAAAAACGACCAATTATGATTCATCGGGCAATTTTTGGTTCGATAGAACGTTTTTTTGGAATTTTAATTGAGAACTATGC
>JBHJJJ010000231.1:0-21906 GCA_050042755.1 Rivularia sp. (in: cyanobacteria) | reverse complement strand
GTAGATGGGTTGGTTAATTTAGTAGGTTTTGCGGCAATTTTCAGCGGACAAAGCTTAAAATACAGCATTTCCGGACGTTCTCAGGGATATTTGCTGACTATCATCTTCGGAGTCAGCTTAATCGGCTTATTTATTAGTTGGTCATTAGGATTGCTTGAGAATTTACCCTTTTAGATAGTGGTTAGTGGTTAGTAGATAGTGGTTAGTGGTTAGTAGATAGTGGTTAGTGGAAAAATTAGTTATCAACTATCAACCATCAACCATCAACCATCAACCATCAACTATCAACTATCAACCATCAACTATCAACCATCAACTATCAACCATCAACCATTAACTCTATGCTTAGTATTTTAATTTTGCTACCGCTATTAGGTGCAGCTTTGATTGGGTTTTCCCCTTTTGGTATAACGCCAAAAATTTCCCGTGGAATCGCTTTAACTGTTGCTGGTATTTCTTTCTTATGGACGTTAATACTGGCTAGTCAATTTAATTTAGGGGATATTAACCAACAATTTAGCGAATTCATCCCCTGGATAGATGCGTTGGGACTTAATTATCGACTGGGCATTGATGGTTTATCTTTGCCCCTGCTGATATTAAATGCATTGCTAACTGGAATAGCAATTTATAGCACCGATACATCTATAGCGCGAGATCGATTGTATTATTCTTTGTTACTGCTGCTCAACGCCGGAGTTGTGGGAGCATTTTTATCGCAGGATTTGCTGTTATTTTTCCTATTTTACGAACTAGAATTGATTCCCCTGTATTTGCTAATTGCTATATGGGGGGGACAACGTCGGGGTTATGCGGCGACGAAATTTTTGATTTATACTGCTGTTTCCGGAATTCTAGTTTTAGCCAGTTTCCTCGGCTTAGTTTGGCTGAGTGGTGCTTCTAGTTTTGCTTTGGAAGGTTTACAAACAAGCTCTATCCCGCTAGGGACACAAATCTTGCTATTGGTAGGGATTTTAATTGCTTTCGGGATCAAAATGCCCTTAGTTCCCTTGCATACCTGGTTACCAGATGCTCACGTCGAAGCTTCCACACCAATTTCCGTACTGCTAGCTGGGGTACTACTCAAACTGGGAACTTACGGCATAATCCGCTTTGGAATGTGTCTCTTACCAGAAGCTTGGACAGAATTAAGTCCTTGGTTAGCTGGTTGGGCAGTAATTAGCGTGCTTTACGGTGCATCTTGTGCGATCGCTCAAAAAGATATGAAAAAGATGGTGGCTTACAGTTCTGTAGCACATATGGGTTACATACTTTTAGGTGCGGCGGCTGCAACACCTTTAAGCATATTAGGTACCGTAATGCAAATGGTTAGCCACGGTTTAATTTCGGCGCTACTGTTTTTATTAGTGGGAGTCATTTATAAGAAAGCAGGCAGCCGCGATTTAGATGTTATCCAAGGATTGCTAAACCCAGAGAAAGGCTTACCTTTAATAGGAAGCTTAATGGTTTTGGGAGTAATGGCAAGTGCTGGGATACCGGGAATGGTTGGGTTTATTTCGGAATTTATAGTGTTTCGCGCTAGTTTTGAAGTCTTCCCAGTGCAAACCTTATTGTCGATGATTGGAACCGGTTTAACAGCTGTTTACTTCTTGATTCTGATGAGTAAAACCTTTTTCGGACGTTTATCGGAACAAGTAATCAATTTACCACGGGTGTATTGGTCGGATAGAATTCCTGCTATAGTTTTAGCAGTTTTAATCGTAGTTTTTGGTATCCAACCGAATTGGCTAGCGCGTTGGACGGAACCGACAACTAACGAAATAATGAATACACAAAATCCGATTGTTAACGTGTCTTTTAATAAGTAAGAATAAATGTTAGGAGTTAAGAGTTAGTGGTTAGTGGTTAGGAGTAATTAAAGGTTAAAGGGCAAAGGTGAAAATTTGAAATTCTATTTTGTCCCCTTGTCTCCTTGTCACCCCATCTCCCTATCTCCCCATCCCCAATTCCTTAATTATTAATCTTTCAGGAGAAGCCCTTATGGTGGGAACTACTGCAAAAAATACACCTACCAAGCATCCTTTAGTTGAATATATTGAACGTCTATTAAGTGGAGACGCATTACTTCCCGATACTCCAGAAAATTTACTTGAAGTAGTAGGAGTACTTCACAGTTACGGTGTAGTTTTGGATGCTTATTCAAAGAATCTGATCTACTTTGCCGACAATCAATTTTTAGTATTTTTTCCGTTTTTTAAATACTTTAACGGCGAAATCAACTTTAAAAAACTATTGCGTCACTGGCAACACGACAGAATTAATTATGAATATGCCGAATATTGCATGAAATCAATGTTGTGGCATGGTGGTGGTGGATTAGATAAGTACGTAGATTCAAAAGAATTTAAACAGAGAGCGGAAGCAGTTATCAACGCCAAGTTTAAAAATAACCCTTTAGCTTTGGGTATTAACCAACTGTTTCCAGAATTTTTAACCGAACAATTACGAGTTTGCTCTTATTACAGCGGTTTAGGTCAATTTTGGCGCGTCATGTCTGATGCATTCATGAGTTTATCAGACCTCTACAATAAAGGTGAAATTACATCAATTCCTCAAGTAGTAAACCATGTAAAAGCGGGTTTAGTTGCCAATGCGAGTAACCCAATTACTTACTCAGTGAAAATTCGTAATAAATTGTATGAAATCATTCCCGAAAAAGTTGGTTTAACTTTCTTGATGGATACAGCAGTACCTTATGTAGAAGCAATTTTCTTTCGAGGAACACCTTTCCACGGTACAGTTTCCTACAATGCTCAAGCTTATCAAATTCCCCCAGACCAAGCAAGATTTCAATATGGCGCATTATATGCAGATCCATTACCAATAGGAGGTGCAGGAATTCCTCCTACATTGTTAATGCAGGATATGCGTCACTATTTACCCGAATATTTGCGCGCAGTATATCGTCAAACTCGTCGAGGAGAAGATGATTTATTGGTGCAAATCTGTGAAAGCTTCCAGAAATCAATGTACTGCGTCACTACTGCTGCGATTATGGGATTAATGCCTCATCCGGCAGATAGTAACGATCCTTCCGAGCAAGCAGCAAATCGAGCTTATCTGCAAAGTTGGATGAATAGGTTTATAAATTCTCGATTGCAGGCTGTGAATGAATTACCTGTAGCTTGTGAAGTGGCTTTACCGAAGTGGATGTAGTTATCAATTAACAATTAACAATGAACAATTAACAATTACTAGATTGTAGGGTGTGTGACACTTAGAGATGTTTTGCAAATTAATTATAAGGCTTGTGGTGTCACGCACCAACCTTCAGATTGTGAAAATTCCGTCAGTTTTAAAAGATTGTAGGGTGTGTGACACTTAGAGATGTTCGGCAAGGTAATTATAAGGCTTGTGGTGTCAGGCACCAAGCTTTATATTGTGAAAATTCCGTCAGTTATAAAAGTAAAATTTAACAGCTTTTGTTAGTAGAAAAAGTATTTATCTTCGTCTGTCATTGTTTGAAAATATTATTGAATTTTATAACCAATGTAACCGATAATTATTTTTCCTGGTCCTAATTCAGTACAAAAATGAAGTCTCCCTGCTCCTGGTGTCATGCGTACATGTAAACTAAATAGACGTTTTTTGCCATCAGAACACTTAAAAGAAAGTTTGTCATTAAACTGTTTAAGTCTTGATTCACTCTCCGGAGACACTTTACTGGGTAAAGCATCGAAATCAAAAGCTCCAACTTTCCAACTTTTACAATATTCTTCAAGTTCAAATAAACGTTTTAATATTTGTCTGAGAATTGATTTACCATTATCTAAAGACTGAATTTGCCTATAAACTTCATCGCAAAATTCTAGATTGGGAAATAATTCTACTCTTCTATCCCAAAGTTCTTGTCCATTAATAATTTGCGTGCGAAATCTATTTTTAATCCAATTATTATGTTCTTTTATATGATTGCGACAACTAGCATGTACTATTTCTACAGTTTCGTTTATTAGGTTCTGATTTTCATCAATTCGTATAACTTCTAAGCTCAAATAACTAGTATCCCAGCGTATTTCGGAATTAAAGCTTACTGGTAATCCATCAATAATTAAAGCAAATCCAATCCCGTTAACTATTTCTCCTTGATATCTAACTTCTGATAAATCAAATTCATGTTTAAATTCTTCAAATACATCAGTCCAAAAAGGAGCTTTTGCTACCAGGGTTCTGAAAAATCGACTTTCTTCTCTATCTACTTCTGGGTCATTACGCCACTGAGAAATGCGATAATTAGGTGCAAGCTCTAAAGAGTGTATTTCATCTGAGGTACGAAGCACTCGCTTTACACCACTAGCTGTTGCTTGACGCAAAGTACCAATTAACCCAGACATAAGTTGTCTTGCAGTATAAATATCACTCGCAGGAGTTTTCAGAGAAAGTTCATTTAAAACCATCTCTAATTCCATATTTTATTCTCCTGCTGGTTCTAATAAAGCATCCAAACTTTTATCCCACTCATCAAAGAAACCGTCTGGCCATTTGTCGATTCTGCCGTTTCTGTCTACATTTGGTGATACGACTTCAGTATAAGTAAGTCCTCTATTTTCTTTACGTTGTAAGTAATGCAATTGAACATGTTGTGGATCAAGTTTACCACCATGAACGGCAACACGAATACCGTTCAAAACGTGATCGCTATGAGTTTCTATCACAACTTGTATATCACAGCTAGCAGCTAATGCTAATAATTCTCCCATTTTGGCTTGACCTTTGGGATGAAGGTGAGCTTCAGGGTTTTCAATTAGAATAAGTGTACCAGGTTTGGATGACAAAACGGCAACAAGAATCGGTAAAGTATAACTAATTCCAAATCCTACGTTAGTGGAGCGATAAAGATTACTGTCTCCATAAGAATATTGCAAACTCATCAAATCTATATCTGGATTTGAGTTAACACTAATGCGCGTACCTGGACTTACTTCTCTCATCCACCCCTCAACTTGATCTATTAAATCCATTGATTTTGCTTGTGGATAGTTGAGATTATATATAGGAATAGGTTCGCGTCCGTAAACGTTAAGAAAGTGTGCTGTGTATTCTCCTTTTGTTCCAAGTTGTCTAAGTCTTCTAACTTTATAATCCGACATTTCATTAACTAATCGCGGACCAATTCTTTCTGCTTGAAGATAATGAAATTCTTTGTTGAAAAGACTTGATTGATAAATTGAATTTCCAGGTTTTGTTGATAATGAAAAGTCTATATCTAGTAAGTCAGTTTCTTTTTTTTCTAATTCATAATTAAAGCGCCATATACCTTGTTCATTATTTTCACAAATGATATTAAATTCTATATAGTCTTCTTTCGCATTTTCACAAAATGCATCTTGTGCATTACCAATTCTGATTAAATCACCATTTAATGCTAAACCCAATTCTTCTAATAATTCCTGTTGATGGGATTGACGTAGAAGCAGTAATGATTGTATTACAGAAGATTTCCCAGTACTATTTAAACCAGATAGTAAAGTCAGTGGTCTGAATTCAAATAGCTGATTTTCAAAAGCCTTAAAGTTTATCAATCGTAACGAACTAATCATGATAATACTTCCTGGATAATTTTTTCAATCGTGCTAAATCGATTTTCAATTTTATTTGCAGCTTGAGAAATAGATTCAAGAAATTCTTTGTCATTATCTGATTTTTTTATAAACTTATTAATTAATTCTTTTTTCTTAGTCTTCATTTGCTCAATTTCTTCTTCCTCAATCTCACTAAACTTAACTGACCAGGCTTCAAATAATGCTTTATTTAATGGATATTTTCTTTTATTTTTATTAGATAATTTACGAAATGCATAATCACCAAAAATATCGAATGCTATAATCATTGATTTCTTAAAATCTTTTTCAATTTGATGTAGCTCTGCTAGTGATAGCTTATTTGCCTTAACTAAAGCTTGATTTAGAAAAGTATCGCGATCGCCATCTTGATATTCTTTATAAGAAGTTAGTTTAAAAGCTAGGAAACCAAGTATAAATTCTCTGTCATCCATTCGTTTTTTACGAGAATCACCCAATTTAACAAGACGTGTAAATTCTTTTATATTTGCGAGTTTTTCTAAAAACTTAGTTGCTTTACCTGGGTTGAGAGCATGGCGTAATTCCTGATTGGAAAGAGCTATACCCCCTGTATTAATGCGTTTAAAGATATTATATTTAACTTCAATCGGTGTACCTTTTGCTATCAGATAAACTGTAACTTGAGTTTCTTCTATACGTCGCTGATATCTACGTTCTAATTGATCGTAGGTTTTTCCTTCTAATTCACTCAGGTATTCTAAACCAGTTAATTTAAAACTTTTATCGCTAACAAACTGTTTTAGAGCAGATAGCCTTTGTAAACCATCTACAACTAACCATTCTTCTTCATTTGTACCGTCTATATAAAAAGCTGGTAATGGAATTCTAATCAGAATAGATTCAATTAAACGGCTTTTAGCTTCTATATTCCATATACCTGCTTGTCTTTGAAAATCAGGTGCTAAATTGAGAGCTTCTTCATCAATTCGCTTTAATAATATATCGATAGTTGGTTCTTTTGTAAGAATATTTATTTTTTCTGGGTCGTAGTTAAATTTACGTTTTCCTTCTAGCTCTTCTTCTTCTTCTTCTTCTTCTTCTAATATTTCTATATTTGATCTATCTGATTCTGTCATCAAATTTACTCCTGAGATAATACAGATTTTTCAAATATACTTTTATTTTTATTTTTTTCAATATTTGTCTTACAACCCATTATTAATGGTTCTACCTCTATATTAACTGTAGAGCCGCGTTATATCGCGTCTCTACATCTACCGGAACAACGAAAAATCCTTCCATGATGGGTTAATTCCCCTCTCCTTGTTAAGGAGAGGGGTGTCCGTTAGGGCGGGGTGAGGTTTACTTAAAACCTAATTTTTACTAACTGCTTTCACCCCCGCCATATCCAATATTGGCACTATCAAATCTTCACGTTTCACCGCCATCATATGCACTCCTTGACACAATTCTTGTGCAATTCGTACTTGCTCGGCAGCAATTTTCATTCCTTCTTCTACAGGATTTTGCGCTTGCTCTAATCTATCAATTATATGATCTGGAATTTCAACCCCAGGAACGCATTTATTAATAAAACGAGCATTTTTTGCTGACTTCAAGAGAAAAATTCCTGCTAAAATTGGTTTGTTACAACCTGCAGCAATTTGAGTCATAAATTTCTCCAAAAGCTCAAAGTCTGTAATCATTTGACTTTGAAAAAATTCTGCACCTGCAGCTAATTTGCGTTCAAATCGCTTTTGCAAACCGCTCCAACTACGACATTGTGGATCTACCGCAGCTCCTGCAAATAAATCGGTAGCACCATCAGGTAAGGTTTTATCGTTACTATCCAAACCCCGATTGAGCTTATCGATTACTTGTAGCAAGCGTATTGATTCTAAATCAAACACACTTTTAGCATCGGGGTGGTCACCTACTTTTACAGGGTCCCCGGTTAAAGCTAAAATATTATTGAGGCCTAAAGCGTGAGCACCCATCAAATCACTTTGTAAACCAATACGGTTTCTATCTCGACAAGCCATTTGACATATCGGCTCTATTCCCTGTTGCTGTATATTTATAGACGCTGCAATAGAAGACTTCCGTTAATCTGCGCGGCTACCATCGGTAACATTGACGGCATGAACTCTCCCCTTAAGAGTCGCCGCCATTTGTACCATATGTTCTGGATTGCCGCCTTTCGGTGGTGCGACTTCAGCTGTAACTAGGAATTCACCGCGGCTTACTGAAGCACGAAATGTTTTTAATTGAGTTGGATTTAGCGTACCAAGCATAACTATTGAGGTATTTGGAACTTGGTACAGCTCTATCACATTTGACACTCCTCGGTTTAAAAAGACGAGAATTCTTGGTTCAACGAGTCCACTTAGATTAGCTCCCTTGCGGTATCTAGCCCAGAGGTGGTTCTCTCCTCAAGCGTTAACTTCCCGAGTGCCCCTCGGTAGTTGGATTACTCCAAAATTTGCTTTGTTTAAATTCTGTGTTGTCTAGTTCCCATGAAGATTTTACCTATTCCTGGTGGGCAATCTAGAACTATGGAATAGAACCAGCAATCTTCAATTGTCAAGGTACAGACTGCCGCTAGGCATTTGGGATTTTATACAGGTTGATTACCGTTCCTGTTGTGGTGATTTTACCATGAAAGGTTAAAGCTTTTCCACTCGTTTTCATCTGGGGGATAAATCCACTCCCGTTTTCAACTTCATTTTTTTATCACCCGCAGAGGAAAGCTTACAAGGGCATAGAGAAACCTAAAGCTGATTTGACCTGCTTTAAAGTTTGGTTGGCGATCGCCGAAGCTTTTTCTTTGCCGTCGCGTAAAATCTGCTCTAAATAAGCTTTATCGTCCATCACGGCTTGATATTTCTCTTGAATGGGTTCGAGGGCATTAACGGCAGTTTCTGCTAACAAGGGCTTAAATTGTCCCCAACCCATGTCTTGACATTCTGCTGCAACTTCTTCTTTGGTTTTACCGGAAAGCAGCATATACAGCGTCAATAAATTATTACATTCAGGGCGATCGGGATTATCAAATTCTAAACCGCGAACTGGATCGGTTTTACAACGTTTAATTTTTTTGGTAATTTCCGAAGGGCTATCTGTCAAATTAATCCGACTCAATTCTGAAGGGTCAGATTTCGACATTTTCTTGGTACCGTCTGTCAAACTCATTACCCTTGCCCCTTCTTTACGAATTATGGGTTCTGGTAACTTTAATACAGGTTCATCTGGTTTCCCGAATTGATGATTAAATCTATTGACAATATCTCGCGTTAATTCCAAGTGTTGTTTTTGGTCTTCACCTACGGGGACTTTATCAGCTTGATACAGCAAAATATCAGCAGCCATAAGTACTGGATAATCTAACAAACCAACGTTAACATTTTCACCCTGCTTGATTGCTTTTTCCTTATACTGAATCATATCTTCCAACCAGTTGAGGGGTGTAATACAGTTAAACAACCAAGTTAATTCGCTATGAGCCGGAACGTGAGACTGTACGAAAATGCTAGAATAATTTAAATCCAAGCCACATGCTAAATAAATTGCAGCCAAATGATAAGTGTTCGCTGCCAAAGTTTTGGGGTCTTGCGGTACCGTAATAGCGTGTAAATCTACGATACAAAAATTATTTTCGTATTCGTCTTTATACTGATTTTGAATTTCGATCCAATTGCGAATTGCTCCCAAATAGTTACCTAAATGTAGATTCCCAGTTGGTTGTACTCCAGAAAAAACTCGTTGCTTACCCATTTTAAATCAGTGAACAGTGAACAGTTTATTATGCGCGAATTATATCCACCAAGAGAAGCTTATCAAGAAGGTCGATTACAAGTAAGTGAATTACATACAATTCATTTTGAAGAGTCGGGTAATCCCCAAGGTAAACCTATTGTAGTATTACATGGAGGTCCCGGTGGTGGATGTCCAAGTTCTTATCGCCAATATTTTAATCCCGAAAAATGGCGTTTAGTAATGTTCGATCAAAGAGGTTGTGCTAAAAGTACACCTCACGCGGAATTACGAGAAAATACAACTTGGGATTTAGTCAGCGATATTGAAAAGTTACGCGAACATTTAAAAATAGATAGCTGGGTTGTGTTTGGTGGAAGTTGGGGAAGCACGCTTTCTATGGCTTACAGTCAAACTTATCCTGAGCGCTGCAATGGTTTAATTTTACGCGGTATTTTTATGCTGCGTCAAAAGGAATTACATTGGTTTTATCAAGAAGGTGCTAGTAATATTTTCCCAGATGCTTGGGAGGAATATTTAAAGCCAATTGCCCCAGAAGAAAGGGGTGATTTGTTAAATGCTTATTATAAACGCTTGACTAGTGAAGATAAAAAAGTCAGGTTAGAAGCAGCAAAAGCTAGGTCTATTTGGGAAGCTAGTACGAGTAAATTATTTTTGGATAAATCTCTATCGGAACGTTTTGGAGAAAGTAATTTTGCTGATGCTTTCGCGAGAATTGAATGTCATTATTTTGTAAATAAGGGATTTTTTGAAAGAGAAGATCAATTACTTTTAAATGTTGATAAAATCCGCCATATTCCATCGGTATTTTTCCAGGGAAGATATGATGTAGTTTGTCCAATGATATCAGCTTGGGAATTACATCAAGTTTGGCCGGAAGCTGAATTTCTCGTAGTTCCTGATGCCGGACATTCCATGAGCGAACCGGGTATTAAAAGTGCTTTGATTGATGCGACAGATAGGTTTTAAATGTTGAGCCGAAGGGCACTGAAAACAAGAATATTAATCTCTGTGTGAGGCTTTGCTCCATACTACATCTTAAGAAAGAACTTACAGCCCCACACACCAACTACTTAAAGTAATTCAGTCACCATCGCGTTGAATCTTTCATAGGGGGCTATGCCTACAATGGTTTCTACGCAGCTTCCATCTTTGTAAATCATCACCGAAGGAATGCTGCGAATGCCCAATCTCTTAGCTAAATTGTGGTTTTCCTCAAGGTTTACTTTAACCACTTTCACGTGAGGATTGTGTTCTTGAGCTAATCGCTCCATCATTGGAGCAATCATCTTACAAGGTCCGCACCAACTTGCGGTAAAATCAAACACAAATACGCCATTGCTGGTTGAAAGTTTATCGAAATCTTGCTCTTGGATATATTCAACAGTTGTTGCTGATTTTTCTATTCCTTCCATGGATAATCCTATTTGTTAATCTGGTATTTTTATGAGTTTTGACGCTAATTAATACAAAGCAACTTCAAGATGAGTTTGAATCTTACAATCCGACAGGGGAATAGCAACACAAGTCAGTACAAATCCCCCATCGAGTTGATCTTGATCGAGAAATGCCTGATCTGATTGATCTACTTTTCCAGAGATAATTTTCCCAGCACAGCTAAAACAAGATCCAGATCGACAAGAAACAGGAAGATCGATATCTTGCTCCTCGGCAGCATCAAAAATATTTTGATCGTCCTCAACTTCAATAGTTTTGTCTAATCCTTCGTCGTTGAATAATGTAACTTTGTATGTAGGCATGCTCCCCTCCAGTAGAAAACGGTAAAATTGTGTTCTCAATTAATAATGTGGAATTTTTTCGCTTGATATACTATGTCTTCATAGACAAGTAAGCGAGGATTCTCAATGACGGCTAATAACCCAAAAAATGATTATCTATGGGAAAAACTTAATCAAGGAAGGCTTGCAAAGGCTGCCAGAGGTGGCTATGCTGGCTACGGTTCTCCTGCTTTTGGACAAAAATCTATCAACGGTGAATTGGTGGACAATCCCCAGGAGCAACAAATTATTGAACTGATTCGCCGCCACCACAAATCTGGAAAATCTCTCCCCCAAATTGCTCGCTGGCTTAACCAGCAGGGCTACACAACTAAACGCGGCAAACAGTGGCAACCTGTTTCAGTAAAACGGGTATTGGATAGATTTTATGGTAAAAAAGGAAGAATCTCTGGTATGGACGATAACTGAAATTATTTCCAAAGTCCGCTTAAAAACCATTTTCTCAAATGCTTTCTTTTTTCCTCAAACAATCTGATAATGTTTTATAGCATATATATCATTTTTACTTTTGAACATCTTAGTATCACCTTGAGAAGGTTAAAATCTTTGTCATACTTTGATTTTAGCTTTATGACCTTTACATCTCTCGTATTATACAAACTTTTGTATGTGTAATATGTAGAAGGGTTAAAAAAGGTTACAAAAATTAATAAATATAATTACTACCTATTCGCAAAGACTGTGAACTATGCAAATTGATGACTCATTGATTGGCGTACCTAGCCTGGAGGATGCGATAGATAGGCATCCACTAGTAGTTTCGCCGGATACTCCCTTAACTGATGTTGTCGCCTTAATGAGTCAAACGCGAGGTAATAGTTGCTTTGTCTGGGGAGTGGATGCAAAATCGAGAACTAATTCTCAACGGGGTGCGCGTTCCAGTTGTGTTTTAGTCATGCAGAGAACAGAGCTCCTGGGTATTTTTACAGAGCGAGATATTGTAAAATTGACAGCAGCAGGTGCAGATTTTGCGACGGTAAAAATTGCGGAAGTTATGGTGCATCCGGTGATTACACTCTCAGAAGAATCATTTCAGGATATCTTTGCGCCTCTATTTTTATTTCGACGGTATCGGATTCGGCATTTAGCGATCGTCAATGAATATAAGCAAATGGTGGGAACTGTTTCTCCAGAGAGTATTCGGCAAGTCTTGCGTCCAAGTAATTTATTAAAAATGCGTCGCGTGTCGGACGTGATGACTACCGAGGTAATTCATGGACCACCGACGGCTTCGGTAATCAGTTTGGCGCAAATGATGGCAACCCATCGAGTTAGTTGTATTGTGATTGTAAAAAAAGAGACTTTTGAAGATGTTTTACCAGCTTTCAAGCCAGTAGGAATTGTTACAGAGCGTGATATTGTACAGTATCAAGCATTAGGATTAAATATACATGAAACTGAAGCAAAAGTCGTGATGAGTACCCCTTTATTTTTACTCGAGCCTAATGACTCTTTGTGGTTTGCTCATCAAGAAATGCAACGACGGCATCTACAAAGGTTAGTAGTATCTTGGGATTGGGGAGCAAAATTAGGTATTGTAACTCAAAGTAGTTTGCTGCGAATATTCGATCCTCTCGAAATTTATGGAGTATTGGAAACATTACAACAAACCATTGTTCAGTTAGAGAATGAGAAGGCAGAATATTTGAGGGAGCAAAACGTCGCGGATAAAGTTTCTGTAGAAAAAGATGCCAGTCAATTAAAGTTAGAAGATGCCATGGTTTCAGAAAACTTAGATACTTTAGTTTCTAGAATAAAAAATCGGATAGAACATTTACTCGATAATCCCGATTTGTCAGTAGATATACAGCAAATATATCTGAATTCTGCGTTAAAAGATATCCAAGAAGTAGCGTTGCAAAATAGAAATAAAAATTAGCTTAATCGAGTTACTGAGTAAAGAAATGAAATTTATCGGTATTGATTTGGGTTGGAAATCGCAACCAAGCGGCTTATGTTACTTGGAATTAATCGATGGAAAGCTGGAATTGCAAGATTTAGATAGAAAAGATTCTATTGCAGATATCCTAGCTTGGGTTGATAACTGTGTCAAGGAAAACTATAGCGCTATAGTTGCCGTTGACGCACCAACTCTTATTCCTAATGCTACCGGAAGTCGTTTACCCGACAAATTGACTCATAAACACTTTGGTAAATATCACGCGGGATGCTATCCTGCCAATCTCAATTTACCTTTTGCTCAACGCACGGTAAATTTTGGCTTGGAATTGGAGTCTCGCGGTTTTCTCCACGCGCCAACTATGGAAGCGCAAAAGCCTGGTAGATACCAAATTGAAGTCTTTCCCCATCCCGCTATAGTTCAGCTTTTCGGCTTAGGGCGCATCCTTAAATATAAAAAAGGACGAATTAGCGCGCGCCATATCGAACTCACTAAGCTTTACGATTACATCACGAATATTCTACCCACCCTTAATCCTGCTTTGGGTATTCTGTGTATAGTAAGTTCATTTATAACATCTATTCCTAAGACTGGGGCAGCCCTCAAAGCAGCAGAAGATAAGCTTGATAGTGTTATTTGTGCTTACGTCGCGGCTTATTGGTGGTATTGGGGAGAACAACGGAATTTAGTATTGGGTTCACAGAGTACTGGTTATATTGTGATTCCTAACAGAATAGAATAATCGAGATTCCTTTTTAGTCAAGGTATGGATGAAGAATATACATTTCAGTTGCACTCAGATTGATTGGATTCTAATTTTTTCGGAGGAGGATTCTTATAGATAAATTTTATTTTTTTTAATTCTTTTATTTTTTGGTCTTTTTTGAATTTGCTCCTGTTTGGAACGAAATTTTTAGATAATGAATATAGAAACTTATAGAAATTTATATTTTTAGTACTCATAACAAATTCACCACATATTGTACAAATAAAAAATCGATTATTTGTACATTAGCTAATTAAGATTAATAAGTCATATACACAAAGTCATATAAATACATTACTAAAGTCATGTTATCTTCGCAAGCCAATATCTTAGTATATATTGTGAATAGATGGGCAAGCTCTGATTTCACTTAGAAACATGAATAATCTGGCAATTTCTATACCCAAAGCAGTTCGGTATGTAGAATGGACTATTTTAATTTTTATTTTCTCACTTGTGTTATTTATAATGGCACAAGTAAAATACTTTGATTTTCCAGAGTATCCCACGTCATTGATCCCATTTTTCATGGTATTTGTTTCTTTAGCTGGCTGTACATTATTAAGTTTTATATTTCCTATTGAGCGTCCTTTATGGCAGAGACGAGTTTATATATTATTAGAAATACTATTCATTATTCCAACCATAATGATGGGCTGGAGAATTGATATACTATTATATTTTTACATTGGAAAAAGTTGCTTTTTACTAGGTAGGAAAGATGTATTCTTCATAGTTATTAGTAGTTGTATTATTTGGAATAGTTTATGTATTGCTCACTTTATTTATCAATTTGATGAAGTCAAAGAGTATTTAATAACTCATTTTGATGATGTATATGTTCTTGAGTATATGATTCCGCAGAACTTAATTGTTGGTATTGGTACCTATTTATTAGCATCAATATTTACGATCGTGTTTTGTTACATTGCTCGTGCAGAGCACAAAAGCCGTAAAAAAGCGGAAAAATTAGCTCAAGAAGTTGAAGCTTTAGCAGCAAAGTTAGAAAGAAACCGTATAGCCCGCGATATTCACGATTCTTTGGGACACACTCTTACGACTCTTGACGTACAGTTAGAATTAGCCAATACATTAGCAAAACGTCAACCGGAAAATGCTTTAAAAGCTCTTGGTATTTGCAAAGAACTTTCTTCTCAATGTCTTGTGGAAGTTAGACGTGCTGTACAAACTATGCGAAAATCTACTTTTGATTTGAATCAAGCTTTACAAATTTTAGTTGAGCAGGTGAGGCAAAATCACAGTTTACAAATTTGTATGGAAATGAAATTACCTAATCTACCTCTACAAACTACTCATCAATTGTATTCTATTGCCAAGGAGGGATTAACTAATATTCAAAAACACGCCTCGGCTTCTCAGGTTACTTTGCGGGGAGAAACGAGATTTAATAATATAGTGTTAGAAATTATCGATAACGGTATCGGTTTTAATCCCGATTCTCCCCATGCCGGTTTTGGTTTAAAAGGAATGCAAGAGCGGGTGGATGTCTTAGCAGGGGAGATGATAATTAAAAGCAGGGAAACTAAAGGTACTTGTATTCAGGTTTTGATTCCGTTTTGATAGTTTCAGCGGATATGACGAAAGGTTATTTTGTATTTAAGACTCTAAAAATATAGGGGCTTTCCGTTGAAACCGCTTTGCCTTCCCCCCTCACTCACGGTGAGAAAGGCTGATTATGAAAAAGTAAAATCCGCTATTTAGAGGATTTCACTTGAATAGAATACAAAATTAAAAATTTATCTAAGCTCCCAAAACCTCTCCCTTCCTAGAGGAGAGGGGTTTTGTGTTGTATTGCACTCAACTGAGAAGGAGCATCCAAATTTTTAATCAACATTTTATACAAACAAAGCTCACCTGCTTGGGCTAAGAATTCTCCTAGCCCACGCAGGTGGGCTTTGCAATTGTAGCCTCAGGCTTGCAGCCTGGGGTTTTTTGACAAAATTGGCTTATTTATTACCTCTGACTTTATGGGTGTTTAGTACCATCTGGCATAATAGCGCCAGTTAATTTCACATTACTGAAGTTTTTAATACTATCGATGCTAGTATATTGCAAATTTGCACCCCTTAAATCGGCACCATCAAGATCAGCGTTACGCAGTTGTGCACCCCGTAAATCAGCGCCGCGTAAATCCGCATTATTTAACTTCGCGTACATTAAGTTGGCATTAGATAAATTTGCATTCTTCAATAATGCACCTTTGAGTTTTACTCCTCGGAGGTTTGCATTCTGAAAGTTTGTATTTTGGAATCTACCATTATTTAAACTAGCGTTTTGAAGATTTGCATTACTCAAATTGCTTAGTTCTAAATTGGTATTTAGCAATTTACTATACTTCAAATTAGCATTTTTTAGACTGACATTTACTAGTTTAATATTGCTTAAATTTGCTTTTTGGAAATTACAATTATTGCATTCTTTGGTTTTCTGCAATCTACTCAAGTAAAGAGTTCGCAAGCGTTCTCTTAATTGTTCTCTTCCTCTTAGATCCTGTTTTTGGAGTCTTTTTATAGTTATACTCTGCTGTCTCTGGAGACTATCAAGTTGACTTATTCGGGTTTTAAGCTGTTGTTGCTCTTCGAGAAGATCGGAAATCTGTATTTGTTGTTGTTTAAGTTGCTCTCGTTGATATTGGCTTAATCTGTAACGTTGTTGTTGTTGAGAAATAGAGAATTCTTTAAAAATTTGAATTCCTGCACTACCCAACCAAAGACATACGAGAAATGTACAACATTGGGAAAATGTTAGGTTATTATTAGGATTTCGAGCTTTGGCTGATTTTAAGGTGACGGGGATTGGTTTTAATGCCTCCAGGGCTGCTGCTGCATTTGCAAACCGATTTTTGATATTTGGCTCAACCATCTTGCGCAACCACCTGACAAATTGCGGATGTAATTCTGATGGCAATGACTTAAAATCAAAACGATATTCATCATCAATTAATTTACTAACATTAACCGAGCGGGTACCGCTGAGTAAACAAATTAGCGTCACGCCTAAACTATATAAATCCGCTGCTTCAGTCAAATCGCGACCAAAATATTCTTCCGGAGGAATAAAACCCGGAGTTCCAGAAGCGACGCTGCTAAGTGCAATTTCATTATTATGAACTCTTGCAAACCCAAAATCAACTAGATAAGCATTGAGATTTTTATCAACTAAAATATTTTCAGGTTTAATATCCCGGTGAAAAATTTGGGGGGTGCGCTGCTGCAAATAAGCCATAATTTCTAAAATTGATATGGCAATTTGCTTAATTTGTTGGGGGGTAAAATTATTTTCAGCAGCCAACGATGGTGCGCCTTTATATTCCTGTACTAAACCAAAACCGTGGGGTGTTTCAAAAGAAGTTAAATAACTCGGAATGCGGGGATGTTCTAACTGTTTGAGTACTTCTATTTCGCGTTCGTAAGCTTTAAAACCCGACCAATCGGTACCTATATCTGCAAAGCGAAACTCTTTGATTACGACTTTTATTTTAGAGTTTTCCACTTCCGCGAGGTGCGTAATGCGTCCCCCGAAGCGGTTTCTTCCTAATTCCTTATTTACTTGATAGCCGAGATGTGAAAAATCTGGTTTTTGGATTGCCATCGTTGTCTCCAGGCGCAATTATTGCAACTTGATTCTTAATGCTACGCAGGTATTACAGTTCATTTTCACATAAAAAAAATCAAGTGTAAGGAATTTGTACAATATCTTATCCTTATCTTTAAATTATTACCTGCCGAATCAAGGAAGGGGAGGAGGTGATTATTTGTCTTTGTTAGCCCAATTAATACTCCACCAAACCAAAATTATCGGGTAAAAGTGGGGAGTAGGGAGTAGTGAATAGGGAGTAGAGAAGAGATAAAAGCATTTTTCAATTTTGAATCAGGTATTCTACGAAAAAACTACGTCAATATAGAGAGGTATAAATTGTTAATTCCCAATCGGTGGCGCAAGGGCTGCACGAGGAGTTCCACCACCACCAATACTATTCGGACTATTATTATTAACAATATATAGTGCCTGAAACAATTTCATAAAATCATCGTAAAATTTGCCGCTTCTAGTCTTGAAATCATACCCATATTTCCTACGAAACTCCTTGGGAACTCCTTTTTCTACTGCAAAATAGTGAGCATCTCCGTCTGAATCTTCTACGACATAAGCACCATAGTTTTGCAACGCATCAAATAACTTTTTACCTGCTGGAGTTTGTAAATTCAAACTTTTCTTTGTAATTTCTGGCGGAATCGCTAGCAATGAACCCTGTACTAAAGCATGATTAGTACCACCATAACGCTCTGCTGCATAACTATCGGCACGACTTGCTGGCCAACGATATCCGCGTATTTTATCATCGTAAAACAGATATTTTTTCGCCCAAATTACAACTTTTAAAGCGTGACGAATTGGTTTATGGTTTGTGAGTTCGCCTTTACGAATTGAACCACCAATGGAAGATAATCCAGAGCCAAAGTGTGCGCCGCCTATTCCTTCTCCATAGATATCTACGTTGTGATACCGCCAACCGTATACCGATCCTTTCTTCTCACAACGAGCCAAGGGTGAAAGTTGTACTAATGTTCTACCATCCGGCATCAAGAAGGCTGAAGCGTTGTTTGGTGTATAGTATGGCTCTTTTGTCGCGTCTGGAATAATTAAGTCATCGGGAATCGGTAAGGCAATATCCATATATTTTGTACCAGTACAGCGCCCCTCACCCCAAGCGCCGGGAGCATAAACTGCACGCCAAGGATATTTATATTTTAGCTGAAAAAAATATTCCTCATCTGCGGCTGCTTGCTTTGATTTATCAATATTTGCCTTGACATAATGCGCATTGGAACCTATCGGCATATTCCAAATGGATGTCGATAAGAAGGGCCACGAAAATTTGTCTCTTGTGGGGGCTTGACTTAAACTAATCGGGCAGCCAAATGCAAGAGCGATAATTACGCCAATTAAAAACACAACCAAAATACGCAAACGCAAGTGGCTTGTCAAAATTTGAAAGTTTTTCATCTTTAACGAACGGGTAACTGATTGCCGAGTCTTGATGCATTCTACATAGCGAATTCCAGTTAAGTATAATACACGACTATCTCACCCCTTTGATGCTTTGGATAGGGGTGTCTTTATGACGAGGTGAGGTCAAATCTGTATTCCATTCAACTGAAAACCCCTATATTGCAAGTCAAGGGCTCCCATGAGAATTTTTTTCTCTTAAAAAAATTTTCATGGGTACCCGTCATCGGAGCCTTTCAATCCATACAATTCTCATTCTCAATAGGAACCAAATGATTAGCTAATGCTTGTATTTTTATCACAAATAATTAAGAAATAATAAAATATTGACTTGGATGTTGATCGTTATGATTCTTCTCTTAATCAAAATTTCTGATAGTAATAATTAGGATGATTGGCTTACCATTTCTTGATTTTTTACCAAAAAATTAAATAAAAATTATAGATTATATGTATTTATTCACTTTGCCCGCGACTTTATCCAAATGCATAATTTTTGAATAAACATGTTCTAATTGGGCACAAAAATTAATCGCTAGGTTGTGGTTAAAAATATTATGGCTGCAGGTGTGAGGCTCTCGAAGACTCTCGTTAACCGGTTTTAGCTAAACTTTCGCTTCTAATTCAGACCACTATAATCTCAATTCTAGACAGCCTCTCGTCAATATTCTTACAAGAAAATTGTTAACATTATGCATTTGCCCTATCGATCGAGGCTTAATTTGCAGAACTTAATATCAAAGTATCAAAAAATACTATTCTTTAGAAAGAGCATTTGTTCTTTAAATTAATTATCTGTCAATATATTTCAGGAAATAGCTGATTAAACTATGTAGTTTAGTTTAGCTGTATGAATATTTTTTTATACTGCTGATTAAGTATTTTTTCTACAAAAATTACTTTCTTGATTGCATTGTTAAGTATTTATACTTTTATGTAGTAATATAAAATAATAAAAGATAAAAAGTAACTTTTAATAAACTTTGGCAAAAAAATGCAAAGTGTAACAGAAAAACAGCATAAGAAAGCTTGTTGAATTAATGGGTGCCAACAAAGGCTTTTAAATATAGAGTCTGATTTTAACTTTTATAGGTAAAGAGGTAAAAAAAGGAGTGAATTCACAAACCCTCACACAAAGTAACCGTAAGTACGACGCACGCCAAATAGCGCGGTATTATCGTTTGCGTCCTTGGTTAGCTTTGGGACGTGCAAGCACAATTGTCTTCAATTTTTTCTGGTTTATTCTGGGTTTAAAGTGGGATGAATGGTTCGGAGTAGCTGAACGCAATAAATTGAAACGAGCGGTTCAGTTGCGAAAACTACTGGTGCGTATGGGCCCAACCTTTATTAAGGTTGGTCAAGCATTATCAACGCGGCCGGATTTGATACGCAAAGATTATCTAGACGAACTGATAAAGTTACAAGACCAATTACCACCATTTGACAATGCGATTGCTTTAAAGCTGATTAAAAGCGAATTAGGTCATTCAATCAAAGAAATATTTACCGAATTTTCGCCTAATCCAGTAGCTGCGGCAAGTTTAGGTCAAGTATACCGCGCTCGTCTGCTCACCGGTGAAGAGGTGGCGGTGAAGGTGCAGCGCCCAAATTTACGTCCTATTCTTTCCCTCGATTTGTATTTGATGCGTTGGGCTGCTAGTTGGTTGTCTCCTTGGTTGCCTTTAAACTTAGGACACGACCTGACATTAATAGTAGATGAGTTCGGCACCAAATTATTTGAGGAAATTGATTATCTAAATGAAGGGCGTAACGCTGAAAGATTCGCAACTAACTTCCGTAACGATCCCAGCGTAAAGGTTCCAGCTATTTACTGGCGCTACACTTCAACTCGTGTTTTAACTTTAGAGTGGCTCAATGGATTTAAGCTCACCGATACTAAAAGTATTATCGCAGCAGGTTTAGATCCATTAAAAGTAATTGAAATTGGGGTAACTACAGGTTTACAACAGTTGTTGGAACATGGTTTCTTTCACGCTGACCCCCATCCAGGTAATTTATTCGCCATGCCAGATGGTAGAATGGGCTACATCGACTTTGGTATGATGGATCAGTTAGATGAAACTACAAAAGAAACTCTTGTAGATGCGGTAGTTCATCTTATAAATAAAGATTATACCGACCTAGCTCAAGACTATGTAAAGCTGGGTTTTCTAACTTCAGATACAGATATTCGTCCAATTGTACCCGCATTGGAAGCTTTGCTGGGTGATGCAATTAATCAAAACGTCGGTGACTTCAACTTCAAGACAATAACCGATGAGTTTTCTAAACTCATGTACGACTTTCCTTTCCGAGTTCCCGCCAAATTTGCATTAATTATTCGTTCTTTGGTGACTCAAGAAGGAATTGCCCTATCACTCAATTCCAATTTCAAAATTGTAGAAGTGGCATATCCTTATGTGGCACGCCGATTGCTAACGGGCGAATCACCCCAACTGCGGCGAAGATTGCTCAACGTGCTGTTCAAAGATGGTAAATTTCAGTGGGAGCGATTGGAAAATATGATTACCATCGCTCGTACCGATGGTAGCTTTGATGTGTTACCGACGGCTCAAATGGGTTTGCAGTATTTACTGAGTGATGAAGGGAAATTTCTTCAGCAACAGTTGCTACTTGCACTAACTGAAGATGACCGATTACACGCCGAAGAGGTGCAGCGCTTGTGGAATTTAATCAAAGATGATTTAAATCCATCTCGCTTATTAGGTGCGGCAATTGGGGTTTTGACTCAGTTTTCCAGAGAGAGAGTAGCAGCAATATTACCTGCATTTACCACCTCAACCTCAGTAAAGAACAATTAACAACCAGCATATAAATTAGGAGTTTTCATGTACTATTATCCCGCACAACCGCCATATCTACTGTTAATTATCGGATTTTTGATTGCCATAACTTCCGGTGCAGCATTATCAGGAACCTTGAAAATGATTGCTACAAAATGGCAGAAAAATGGTGTTACATCTGCTGCTGGTCGTTTCTCGAATAAACAATTAGTAGTACCATTCGTTGGTATCACAGCAGGTATTGCCTTGTTCCTTTGTTCCGGTTTAGCGATATTTGGTTTTCCAAATT
>JBHJJJ010000230.1:0-23316 GCA_050042755.1 Rivularia sp. (in: cyanobacteria) | reverse complement strand
GCGTGTAGGGCCCTGCGCATGGATTATTTGAGGTTAAATTTTGGATAATGCCGTAACGCACCATTCTAATCGCATTACCATGACAGTGAGCTTGTAGTGTGCTGTTACGGCCCCTCGCATGTATTATTTGAGGTTAAATTTTTGATAATGCCGTAACGCACCATTCTAATAACAGTACCATGACAGTGAGCAGTTAGGAGTTAGGAGTTAGGAGTTAGGAGTTAGAAATGATAATACCTCTACCCCCTCTACCCTCTCTAACAATTAACTATTGACGACCAACAGGAACCTTACCATTTGCTTCTACAGATTCTAATATTTTTTCCTCTTTCTTAGAAGGCATCAATTGCTCTCGTAAAGACACAATTACAATATACAAAATAGGTACTACAAATAAACTTAAAAACGTGGCGATAAACATTCCTCCAAAGACCGCAGTACCTAAAGATTGACGGCTGCCAGCACCGGCACCCGTAGCTATTAATAAAGGAAAAATCCCTAATAAAGTAGATAAAGCTGTCATCAAAATTGGTCGCAAACGTTCTTGTGCTGCACGTACTGCTGCTTTAGTAATGGAAAGTCCTTCTTCTCTTAATTGATTGGCAAATTCTACAATCAAAATGGCATTTTTAGAAGCTAAACCAATCAACATTACCAAACCAACTTGACAAAATATATCATTTTCTAAACCTCTTAAATACTGTGCCGATAGCGCCCCTAAAATAGCTAGAGGAACTGAAAGCATAATAATTAAGGGATCAATATAGTTCTCATATTGCGCTGCTAATACTAAGAATACAAAAACAAGTCCTAAACCAAAAATTAACGGTGCTTGTCCCCCCGATTCCTTTTCTTCCGCTGAAATTCCTGCCCATTCATAACCAAAACTTCTCGGTAAAACTTCCGCAGCAACTTCTTCCATTGCCTCTAAAGCTTGTCCAGAACTGTATCCGGGTGCTGTTTGCCCATTGATTTGAATTGAACGATACAGGTTGTAATGGTTAATAGTTTGCGCCCCTGTGGTTGAAGTCACTTTCACCAAGTTACTCAGAGGAATCATTTGATTGTTTTGAGAGCGAACATATAATTTACCGATATCATCTGGATTGGAACGATATTGAGCGTCTGCTTGCACGTAAACGCGATAAGTGCGCTGTTGTAAGTTAAAGTCATTGACATATCGCGAACCTAAATAAGTCTGTAAGGCACTAAAAATATCGTCGATATCTACTTGCAAGGCTTTAGCTCGATTGCGATTGACTTCAATTAATAATTGCGGCATATTCGCCGAAAAGGTACTAAAAACACCTTGGATTTCTTCTCTTTGACTACCTCTTCCTAATAATTCTCCCATGACTTCCAGCATCGTTTCTAAGCTGCTGCTTCCTCTTCTATCTTGTAACTGAAATTGAAAGCCGCTAAAACTACCCAATCCTTGAATAGCTGGGGGATTTACCGGAAAAACTCTTGCGTCGGTAATTGTAAAAAACTGTCCCCTCAATCTATTAATAATTTCTAAAGATGATTGTCCTTTCCCTCTCCTTTCTCCCCAAGGTTTCAAGGTGGTGAAAATTATGCCGCTATTGGCAGTGCTACCGCTAAAACCAAAGCCACCAACTGCAAAGGTACCCACTACCTCTGGTAATTTGAGAATTTCTTGCTCAACCTGTCGCATTACTTTACTAGTGTAGTTGAGCGAAACCCCTTCCGGTCCCTGAATAATTGTAATAAAATAACCTTGGTCTTCTTGTGGTAGAAAAGCTTGAGGAACTATATTATACAGCCAACCCGTAGTCACTAATAAGGCAGCAAACACTACCAAGACTAAAAATTTCAGGCGTGTTAAACCTTGCAGTATCCATTCGTATCCATGCCGTATCGAGTCTAAAAACCAGTTAATACCGTCAAATATTTTATTAAGAAAACCGCCACTACCAGTTTTTCTCCTAAATAATAATGCCGATAAAGCAGGAGTTAAAGTTAAGGCTAAAAAAGTAGAAATCGCCACAGCAAAGGCAATTGTCAGGGCAAATTGTCGGTAAATCTTACCAGTAGAACCTGGGAAAAAGGCTACCGGAACAAATACTGCCATTAATACTAAAGAAGTTGCAATTACTGCTCCTGTAAGTTCGCGCATTGCAGCAGAAGCAGCCTCTTGTGGTGACATTTCCTTTTGATTAATCAAGCGAGAAATATCTTCTACCACCACAATCGCGTCATCCACTACCATCCCTGTCGCTAGGGTTAAACCGAATAAAGTTAAGGTATTAATCGAAAATCCAAAAATTTTGATAAAGCCAAAAGTGCCAATTAATGCTAAAGGAATCGTAATTACCGGTACAATAGTTGTCCGCCAATCCTGTAAGAAAATAAAGATAACTATAACAACTAAACCGATAGATAACAGCAACGTTTTGATCACTTCTGAAAGGGATTCTTCCACAAAAGCAGTAGTGTCAAAGGCAACTTGATATTTCATTCCCGGTGGAAAATCCTCAGATAACTTTGCCATTTCCGCTTTTACACCAGCAGTAACTTCTAAAGCATTACTTCCAGGAGTCGGAAATATCCCAATACCTACCCCTTCATTTCCCCTAAATCTTAAAAACGTGTTGTAATTTTCTGCTCCTAACTCGGCTCTTCCGATATCTTTCAACTTAATCAGAAGGCCATTCTCTCCAGTTTTGACAATAATATCCTCAAATTCCGAAACATTCTCAAGCCGACTTAAAGCGCGTAAATCAATTTGATACATCTGATCTGGCAGTGTCGGTTGCTGACCGATTTGTCCCGCACCCACCTGCACGTTTTGTTCGTTGAGGGCATCAATCACATCCTGTGCCGTTAAATTACGGCTCGCCAAACGATTGGGATCCAGCCACAAACGCATTGCATAACGACGTTCGCCAAAAATCTGTACCCTACTGACACCATTAATTTTTTGTAAATTATCTTTTAAATAAAGATCAGTATAATTACTTAAAAATACATTATCAAACTCCTTGTTTTCGCTATACAATCCCATCCCCAAGAGGATATTACTTGATTCTTTACTAACAACAACTCCAGTTCGCTGTACGACTTCCGGCAACTGGGGTTCCGCAAGAGAAACCCGATTTTGCACATCAACTGCGGCAATATCTTTGTTTCGAGAGGCATCAAAGGTAACTGTAATTTGACTCGTTCCATTGTTACTACTGCTCGAAGACATATACTTCAAGCCTTCCACACCATTTATCTGTTGTTCTAAAACAGTGGTAACAGTTTTCTCTACAACTTCAGCATTAGCACCAACATAGTTGGCAGTCACATTAATTTGAGTTGGGCTAATCTCTGGATATCTCGCCGTAGGTAGCGTCGGAATACTGATTGCTCCCACCAACAGAACAATCATCGCGCAAACAGTAGTAAAAACAGGTCGCTTAATAAAAAAGTCAGCAAACATAAAAAAGTTAGGAGTTAGTTGTTAGTGGTTGGTTGTTACTGGTTAATAGTTGGTGGTTAGTTGTTAGTTGGAATTTATATGTTGCACCATTGTCGTTAAGCCTAGATTCCCACCTTGAAATAAATCTTGGCTACATTTCAAGTACGTTAAAACGTACTAAAACTCTCTACCAGTCGTCTTTAGACGACTACTGCTATTAGCCATAGAATGCATTATAAGTTGATTGCTGAGCATACTGCAAGATGTGAATTGGAACGGAATTGAAATTGGTATTTGAGAATTATGATTTATAAATTGGGAATTGAGAAGATGCCAATTATAAATTAGGAGTAAATAAAGTTAAAGCAAGTTTATCACTCCGCCACAACTAACAACTAGCCACTAACAACTAACTCATTTAGATTCAGGCATTATCGCTGCTCCATCTCTTAAATTAAGTATGCCGGAGACAATAATTCTTTCTCCTCCTCTTAATCCTTCTAGTACTTGATAGTTATTGCCGCGAATATTGCCTAATTTAACGCGCCTTTGCTTAGCGATAAATTCTGGGTTGGAGAGGGAAGAGTCAGGCTTTTTGGCAATATATACAAAAGTTTCTCCAGCTAATCTTACTACTGCGCTTGCTGGAATTAATACACCAGGGCGGCGCTGCCAAATTACTCTCGCACGAATAAATTCATCCGCTCTTAATTGATTCTCAGAATTATCAAAAAGTGCTTTAATAAGTATTGATTGAGCGTTTTGATTTATGTTACGGGAAATAAAAAATACTTGACTCCGACCTAAAATTTTACCTTGATTGTCAATTAATTCTATAGGCATTCCTTTGCGTAGTTCTGCTGCACGCTCTTTAGGTACTGAAATCTCAACTTGTAAGGAATTATTTTGGGTAATAGTAGTTAGTTGCGTAGAAGTATTAACAACATCGCCTTGTCTAACTATCAAATCTCCAACATTCCCAGAAATAGGGGCGGAAACTGTATAGTACTGGAGTTGGACTTGTTGTTGTCTCGTATTTGCCTGAGCCTGTTGCAAGGCTTTTTCAGCTTGATTAATAGAAGCTTTTTGTGCTTGAATTTGGGCATCAATTGCATTTAGTCTAGCTTTTGCTGTAGCAAGTCTATTTACATTTTGCTGCTTGGTTTGTTGCGATACTGCTCCTTGTGCTGCCAAACGAGAAAATCTTTCATATTCTTGCTGATTAAAATTTACATCCGCAACATTAGATAATCTTTCTGCTTGCAAAGATTTAAGGGTGGCGATCGCATTTTGTAATTGAGATCGAGCCGCTTGTGCAGCTGCGTCAACACTATTAACTGCTGCTTGTTGCTCTCTGGAATCGATCTGCATTATTGCATCGCCAGATGCCACATTATCACCCGACTTGACCAAAATCTTCGTGATTCTTCCTTGTATTTGAGGCTGAAGAGTTACCGAGCGTCGGGATTCTAAACGAGCGATATATTCATCTCTGTCTTCAATTATTCCAGATTCTACAGAGGCTAATTTAACAGGTAACTTTTGAGGTTGAGCATTTTGCTCTGTTGCTTTTTCTTCTCCCTGCGTCATCATGTGCCAAGCTAAAATGCCGCCACCACTAAATAATAGTAAAGCAAGCAATAACCAAAGCCACCTTCGTTTCTTACGAGGTGGCTCGGGCTGTTTTTCTAGTTCATTCTCGTTATCTATAGTTGCAGTTTCTGGCGGTAGAGATTTCATGATTAGCGAAGGAATTACACAAAAGCAGAACAATCAATTAATGAAAAATTAATTATATTCTTAAGGGTGACATTTTTACCCTATTTTTCAATTTTTTTTTGAAACGAGAAGAATATTTACTACTTCACAGATTGCTTTTAAGTTCTCAAACTAGTTAATTTTTTTTTAATCAAGAAGAAACAAATTAATTTGATTTGTAATTTAACTCGTGTAAATAATATAATTCATCTAAATTACAATTGGATTCGTATTTTTCCGCATTTTTATTTACTTCAATCTAATATAAGTAGATCGGTGTTGAAAATAGTAATGCCGGACTTGTGAATAGAGAGTAGTGAATAGCGTTACTCTGACGAGTCGTGCCGCGCTGTAGCTTGGGTCACCCGGAGGGTGATACGCGCAGCGTGTCCGTGCTTGACATAAAGTGCGGTCTTGGGGAGCCACTGCGTTGCCGAGGTCCCCTCGGTTGTAGCAAGTGGCGTGTCTCCGACAGAGTCGCAACTTTTTAAGAGAGTGAATAGAAATAAGGCTTTGAAACCGGTTTACATTTTGTAATATAGTTGGGTTTATTTGTGCCGACTTACTTAGACCATTGATATGAAATACTTGGTCTACCTAAAGGTGAATAATATTAACCGTTATAACACAGTTTTATGGATGTTTTTTGAATTCTTGCTTCAAATATTACTTTATGACTTCAGTCACGGAAAATCATATTTCTACTCTGAAGATAGTTGCAAATAGTGTCAATTTATGATATTGAATTTATAACTCTATACTAAAAGTGCGTAAAGCAACGCTTACCCGCCAAACTCAGATATTATCAATAAAGCAGTTTTTTGAGAAAGATTTCCGATTAAGATTAAGCTAAATCAAAGAGCAAGATTTCTCCACCAACATCAGTAGTCATCTTCAATTGAGTTTCGCCACTAATTTCTACTCCATCACCTGCTCTTAATTCTTCACCGTTGAGGTTTACAATGCCTTACTTACAAAATGGTCAAACATTGGAGAATTTAGTTGACTTAAATCGAGGTTATTGAGGAATTAACTTTAAAGACTTCCTGCTAAGCTTGATCTCAATTGAATTAGTAAAAGGTAATTTATCAACAAAATATTTAATTATCAAATTGCTTAATAAAGGCAGGCTAGGTTAAAACAAGATTTCACCCCCAACGACGATCGAAAACAACCCAAAAAATGAAAAATCATCTTGGGTTTTCCTAGATTCAACCTAACCTACAGATCGCAATTAACAAAGTTTAATTAACACCTACTTTCTGTTTCGTTCCAGCGTCTTCTTTAACTTCAGAAACTTGTATATGAGCTTCTAAAAACCAAAGTCGCTTATCAATGGTACGAGAAACTTCGACGTAAAGATCGTTAGTATCTTGATCGTCTAGTTCGTCAGCTTTTTTAATTCCTTCTCTCAAATGCTTTGCATATGCTGCGAAACGCTCAACTAAAGCGCTTACGTGTGCCATTCCGTCCAAAATATCGGTAGGATATTCTGGCAATATGGAATTAGCCGCAGCCATGCGAACTGTACCGCAAGCATAACCAGCCAAAGCAGTAATGCGTTCGGCAAACATATCAATGTACTCTTCTACTTCACCTGCAATTTCATCAAACATCTCATGAAGTTGGTAGAAGTCAGCTCCCTTAACATTCCAGTGCGCTTGTTTCACCTGACTTTTTAAGTCTGAGGTTGCAGCCAAGGTTTGGTTGAGGAGTTCGACAACCTGGCTGCGCACGTTGGCAGGAATATCAATGTGAGACGGATAAAGACGTGATGTGAGTTTTCCGTTACTATCGCTCATGATAAATGCATCTCTCTTAAGATAGGCAACGTCTAGTTTACAGCGATACATTTATTTTAAAAACTCTCTATCGACTGAATTATTACAGATGCAAAACTTTCTGCCGATAGAGGGAACTAAAGTTTATAAGAGTTATCTATAGGAGACTGTTGGCTGTCAAAAAACTCATAAAATATTAATATTTATTTACGTATACACTTAAGTAGGTAGGCATAAATAAACCGTTGGGGCAAGTACAAGAATGTAAATTCATTTCTCGTATAAGTTGCCGCTTCGCGTCTACCTTCATCTTATTCCTACTCACTACTTCCTTGACATAACGATAATTTTTCCCACCCACCATGACTAATTTTATGAACTACCAAGTTATCTACGACGGCAACTGTAATCTTTGCGTTACCTTAGTACAAATATTAGAAAGTTTAGATAAAGGTCAAATATTTAACTACATCCCCATGCAGGAAGAAGAAGTACTCCAAAAGTGGAATATTACATCAAAAGATTGCGAATTGGGGATGATTTTGATTGATGCAGATGCTCCACAAAGACGTTGGCAAGGTAGTGCAGCAGCAGAAGAAATTGGAAGGCTATTACCGGGTGGCAGTGTATTTGTTGATGCCTATCGCGCTCTACCTGGATTCAAATGGTTTGGCGATAAATTTTACGAACAAATTCGCGATAACCGATACAATCTTTTTGGCAAGCGCGATAGTACATACAAATCTGCTTACTGTACTGATGGTAATTGCAAGACTAGCTAACACCACTCACTAATCATTTTCCTTTTCCGAATTACCATTAAATACTTGTAAAACTTTGCGACAAAAATCTTTTAACTTTTCTTGTTTGTCAGAAGAAGGATGAAGCTTACCTACAAAACTCCAGTTTTCTACCGTAGAAACCCGCCACTGTTCACCCCTATGATCGAATCCGGCAACTTCTACACCAATTGCACGACGCAACTCGCTAATCGGATCTTGGTAAAAACGAATTTGAGTCAAGATACTGCGACTTTGCCAAGATTGACTGACACCAGGAAAATGGAAACCGATATCAATAGAATCTGGATCTACTAATTCCATTGTTTGTTCATCATTTTTCCAAGGCTTAAGATCCGATTTTGCATCAGGAAACTCAAACTTAAATAAATTAACCACCGCAGCAATTTTACTAGCGAATTCAAGATTTGTTGCCATCTCAGATGCGTTCACGAAAATACTCCCCTTTGTAATCTAGAGGCTAATGTCAAGGGCACCCATGGGAATTTTTTTAGGATAAAAAAATTCCCATGGGAAAGCGTCAAGAAGGTTACAGTTACTTTTAAACGCCAAAAAGCTTACCTTATTAGTGTTTCAGCTTATCAAGCCCCTTTTGATTAAAGCAACGATAAATCCAACTTTTTATTAGAGACTTAGGAATATTTTGAGGCGTTGGCAGAATGTAATCTGACTTACATAACTGGCATATTTTGATTGTAGAGTCCTTGTACGCTAACTCCCAACTGAATGTAATAACAAGGCTCGTAGTGTTACGCAGCAACTGAATCTTGTGAAACCTGCGTAAGTCTGGTGTAAGACAAGAAGTTAAAGTTTATTCAATTGGCGGACACCCATTAATTTTTTTTTTAGAAGAAAAAATTTTAATGGGAAGCCTTGGCGCAGCATAGGATCGCAAAGTAATTATACTTAGAAACTCTAAAAACTAAAATCCTGTTTTCTTCTTGTAGAAAAAATCCCTATAGTGGAAAGTTTTGTCAAAATCTATTGGCAATCTTAATGATAAATTACCCCAACAAGCTAAAATTACTTTGTTATTGGCAGATAAAAAAATTCAGTTTATGTCGCGTCTACGTCCAATTTTTTCCTTAATCCTAGTATCTTTAGCAACATTACTTATCAGTTGTGGCGGTCCTAATGTTGCTGCAACACCTCCTACCTATACCCCATCACAAATAGAGACAATCCAGGAATACGCTCCTAAAATCATCGCCGTAAAAGAACGTAGTGCTGAATTGCAAAAACTGATCCAAGATAAAGACTGGATCGATGTTGACAATTTCATACACGGTCCCATTACTGAAGCAAAGTTCAATATGAACTATATTACTTCCAACCTTTTACCAGAGCAACAAAAATCAGCACGCAATATCGTGCGGGATATGTCAAATAACCTCTCGAAACTTTACGACGCTGCTAAGCAATCTAATCTCCAACAAGCACTAAATTCTTATGATGCTGCATTTGCAGATATTAATAAATTTCTAGATTTACTTCCAGAAAATACTGCATCTGGTGAAGCCTAGACATATCTAGCAGTCATTAGTAAACAATTTAGTTTCTCCTTAAGAGTTAAAATCGGCTTTGTTGCATCTGTTGAAGATGTCTTCAGCTTTGAATCATTAGATGTTTCGAGACGTTGCATTGCAACGTCTCTACATTATTTATCCAATTTATGAGTCATATAGTTATTATTGGTTGCGGTATTATCGGAGCAACCATCGCTTACGAACTTAGTTTAATTGAAGGATTAAAAATTACGGTTGTTGACAAGCAACCCCCAGCACAAGCCGCGACAGGTGCTGCTTTAGGCGTTTTGATGGGCATTATTAGCCACAAAGTCAAAGGTAAACCTTGGCGGATGCGGCAAACAAGCGTCCAACGTTATGAAACTTTGATCCCAGAATTAGAAGCTATAACTAATCGGCGGATTGCCTTCAACCGTCAAGGAATTTTAATGTTGTTGCCATCACCTCAAGTAACAACCGAAGATTTAGGCTTCTGGGAAAGAATTAAACAAACTCGCCAAAATCAAGGTTGGCAATTAGAAATTTTAGATGTTGCGAGCCTTGAAAAAATCTGCCCCCAGATAGATGTTAATTCAAAAAAATATGTAGGAGCAATTTATTCGCCACAAGACAGACAACTCGATCCAACAGCATTAACTCTAGCTTTAGTAGAAGCAGCAAAGCACAATGGTGTCAGCTTTAAATTTGGTGTTAGCGCTTTGGGAATGAAATCATTATCCGATGGAGAAAACTCTAGCGCTAGAGAATTAGAAACAACAGATGGTGTTATTACAGGCGACAAATTTATAATTTCTGCGGGTTTGGGTTCATCTCCTCTGACGGCACAGTTAAATCAAAAAGTTGATATTCGTCCAGTATTAGGCCAAGCAATTCATTTACGCTTAGGGCATCCTTTAGGGAATTCTGAATTTCAACCAGCAATCACCTGTAACGATGTTTATGTCGTTCCAACAGATGCGGGGATATTTCCAGCTACAGATTATTGGGTAGGTGCGACAGTGGAATTTCCTCAAGATAGCGGTGAAGTATCACCGGATAAAGAAATTTTAGAGCAGACTTTGAAGAATGCGATCGCAACATTTCCAGAATTATCTAGCGCTAGAGTAATCCGCACTTGGCAAGGTTTGCGCCCCCGGCCAGAAAATCGTGCCGCACCGGTTATTGAGAAACTACCCGGATATGACAATGTGATATTAGCTAGCGCTCATTATCGGAATGGTGTAATATTGGCTCCCGCTACAGCACAGATGGTGAAAGAAATGATTTTTCAATGAACAATTAACAATCAACAATCAACAATTGATAATTGATCATTGATAATTGATAATTGATAAAATTGTAGGGTGTGTGACGGTTACGATAACTTACCACCATAAACCTGCAGGATTTGAAATTACCGTCACGCACCAACAAATAAACAATGAACAATGAACAATTAACAATTAACAATGAACAACTAATAATTGATCATTGATAGGCAATAATGTTGAAGTTTACAGACGCGATAAAGCCAAACTCAAACTTGTTGGAACTTTACTCAGTTCTGATGAGTTAACTTTGCCATTGCTTCCTAATTTTACTTGTGCTGTTGCGAGGTTGTTTCGTTAGTTTTAAAGGTAAAAATAAGTAACATACATTGTTCAACGGGTGAATAACTTACTCCCAGGTTGTTTCAGGGACTGATGCTGGTTCCCGTACCTGCGCGGCATCGGTTTGATAGGAAGATAGGTTGAGCATCCATCTAGGAAATAAGATACCCACATGGGGTTCCACCTTTCAGGCAGAAACCCCGGAATTACTCATCAAAGCTCGAATACCACAATAATCAACAGCACTGATGTCAGAGTTGCGAAGACAGTTCTAAATGTGTTCCATTGAATCCAGCTTTTTTCAAAGTTCATTCGGGCTTTCCCCAGTGCAAGGTCGTTCATGGTATCGAGTTGGAGCATTTGCAACTGGTTATTCAATGGCACATTGATGCTGAATGTAGGCAATTGAACGCCGAGCAAATAAATAGCCGCAGCAATACCAATGAGAAGGCGATTAACGCCATCGAACTGAACAATGCCTAGCAAGGTTGCAGTTACCAACCCCAAAATCGATCCAAGCCACACCAAAACGAAAATCGGCTGATTATTCTGAATCACGCGGTCGATGACTTTGAAAGCCTGAAGGAAATCGCGGTCGTTTAGGCTTCTAATTCCCGGCATTACAACAATGGCGAAAGCCAATACAAATCCTGCAACCAGAGAACAGAGTAGTGTTGTCAATGTTAATGTAATTTGAAGTAGATTCATGACTTATCAGTAGTGGTAAATTATGCCTCACCGACATACTCCTAAAAAAATGGGCAGGCTTCCCATTTTTTTTACAGAGGAATTGTAACCAGTTAAAACTCCCAGATGTTGATGGAGCGGGCAGTGCGATTGCCCTGCCCTTCTTCGTCAAGACGGTGCTCCCGAGCAACGCGCGGTTCATTAGACAGTTAAGGTAGCTTCCTTCCATATACCTGTGGCAGCAACTTCTCTGGCATAATCAGCAAAATCTTTAGGTTGTCGTCCCAAAGCACGCTGAATCCCATCGGTAAGGTGGGCGTTGCGCCCATCCAGCACGGTGTTAAATAGATAATCCAACATCCAAACCACGTCTTTAGGCGCACCGGATTCTTTGCCACCACCTACAAACGCTTCATGGGGAACTTGAACATAAGCAATAGAGCGGCCAGTGACATTTGATAACTCAATGGCAATGTCGGCAAAGGTCATCAGGCGGGGACCAGTGACTTCGTACACTTCTCCGGCATGACCGGGTTCTGTGAGGGCAGCGACGGCGACTTCAGCGATGTCATCGACATCGACAAAAGGCTCTGGGATGTCGCCTGCCGGGAGCGTGATTTGACCGGCCATGACCATATCGATAAATGCGCCCTCCGAGAAGTTTTGGTTGAACCAGCTGGCTCGGACGATGGTCCAGTCAACGCCACTGTCCTGTACGATTCGTTCGCAGGCTTGTGCCTCGGCTTCGCCCCGCCCTGACAGGAGAACCAAACGCTTAACGCCATGACGTTTGGCTTTATCGACAAAGACCTTAATGGCATCGGTTGCACCGGGCATAGCAAGGTCTGGTGCGTAATTGATGTAGACGGCTTCAACATCTTGCAGACAAGCATCCCAACCCGCTTCATGATGCCAATCAAACGCTGGAAAAGCAGAGCGTGAACCCTTCCGGGTCGGCAGACCTTTCGCTTCCAGAGCAGCAACAATCCGGCGACCAGTCTTGCCAGTACTGCCGAGGACAAGAGTTAGTCCGTTTTGGTTTTGGGTTTGATTTTGAATGGTATTCATGACTTGCGTTCCTGTTTTGAGTGGACTGTAAGCCAACTATAAAGAGTTTGCCCTAGACATTTCTTGACAGTCGCTGTCGAAATTTTGACTTTACGCGCCAATGTCAACTTAAATTCGATTAGACTTGGGGATTGAGACGAAACGAGCGAGGTGTCTGCCCAGCCCAGCGCTTAAATGCTCGTGTGAAAGCACTTTGCTCAGAGAAACCGGTCATGAAAGCCACTTCCGCTAGGGAATAGTCAGTTTGCTGTAAAAGTTGTTCGGCTAATTGACGGCGTGACTCATCCACCAGAGTTTGAAACGAATAGCCCCGCTCCGACAGCCGACGTTGCAATGTTCGACCGCTCATATCGAAGTGCCTTGCTACATTACTAATGGTGGGTACTCCCTCACTCAAGCATCGAGAAACGTAAATGCGAACCCGTTGTTCTAGCGAGTTGGGGTCTGCTAACTTAGTCAGTTCAGCTTCAAGATGGGTATCGAAAAATTTGGAAATGCTTTCGTCGCCGAGTTGATTCGGTGTTTGCAGAGATTCATGGGATACAAATAGCGCGTCTCTATCCGAGTCAAAATGAATCGGACAGTCAAAATAGGCTTTATGATGCTCGATGACTTTTGGCGCTGGATGCTTGAAATAAACGGCCAGCGGTTTAAACGGCTTTGTGGAAATTTGCCGACTGATTGAAACGATGCTGGCGATTGTAGCCTCATTGGAAAGCCGCAGACCTAAGTGTCGCTCACCTGTTCGATGCAGGTGCATGAATGCACCTTGGTCTGCTCTCTCAACTTCATAGGTCGAAACGCTAGTTAAAACTCGGGCATAGCGTTCCGAACGCTCATAAGAACCTCTCAGATTCGTGGCTGACTTCCAGGCTAGACCAAAAGCTCCATAATCATCACAGCGCATCGCTGCCCCTGCTCTTAGTGGCAAGGTAGTGCCACTGTTTTCGGCTGCTGCAATTCTTTCTAAAAAGGCGTAGTATGCCGTATCAGATACCATCAAAGAGGGATCGACTGGTCTATTTGGTTCGATACCGACCGATCGCAGCAGGTCGTCCTTGTCGATGCCTTCTTCGACTACTCCAACGACCTTCCTAACAAATAATGAGGTGATTTGTCCCATTCAACGAAAGTATTTTTTCGCCACAACGTCCTGGTTATCGGTGAGAGGTGGTTTTTCAATTTTAACCTTTTACCGACGTAACAAGAAAAAAAATCAGCAGGCTTCCCATTTTTTTTACAGAGTAATTGTGACCGTGTAACAACGCCCAAAGAAATTGATGGAACAGGTGCCTTTTGGTCATTCTACTTAAACAGATTGTAGGGTGTGCGACGGTTAGGATAATTTACCACCTATAACGTGGAGGATTTGAAATTACCGTCACGCACCATCCCACAATGAGTGACAATCGCGTAAGTCATGATTATAAATTATCAATTACTCATTCCTATTTTAAGTTACATTAACTAACATTTTTATCAATAAAAATTGATGCAATTTAATTATAATTTAATTATTCAGTATAAAACTAAAACCTTGAATTTAGCATCATTAAAAGGCAATAAAAAATCAGGAGACATAACCACGCATCTTTGCTTTAATTTCTCAAGAAGATAAAAATATATAAAATTTACATAAGTAAAAAAAATTTTTACCGCTTACTTACTTGATTATTTTATATAGATAAAAGCAAAACTTAATCTTTCAATAAACAGAAATTAACCTAATTTAATCGACATATGATTAAACTTTAAAAGTCGTGATTAAAGCACTGTAAAATCTGGATTGTATTTTAGCAAACAAATATTCAGCTAATAACAATTCAATGCAGTATTCGACATTGTAAAAGTATATTTATCTCTAGAAATAGAGAAAAGGAAAAATTTATGACAGACGAAAAAAGAATTAATCAACATCAAGAAATATCCTCAGAAAAAGAGAAACGTCAAAAATTAATGGCGACAGCGTTGAAATTTGCGACTGTTCTAACTACTTTGGGTATTAGCGGTAATGTTTGGGGAGCTATTGCGAATGCAGAACCAGTAAATGTACCACAAACAGAAATTTCACCAAAGGTTCCAGATAGAAAATTGGAAACACCTTTAACCCCAACACTAGATAGAAAATTGGAAACACCTTTAAACCTACAACTGGATAAAAAATTTCAAACACCTTTAAGGCCAAAACAAGAAGCGGCAGGGAATCTTTTGCAAGAAGCTATAAAGACAAAAGATATGGACGGTGCTATAAGGAAATGGGGAGCAAAAGCGGAGTTAAATCGCGAGCAAGTAGAAAGACTCCAACAGTTAACAAAAGAGGACTTGATTTTCATAGATCGGTTTCGAGAGAAATTTGATTCCGTTTTTGATGATGGAGACACTACTGGCTACGCTATCTTTTAAATAATCAGATAAAAAGAGTTTTTACTGTCATCAAGCTGAGATTTACTTTTTTTTTATGCTTGCTTTGCACCCAGGAATTAGAAGTTTTCTCATTCCTGGAGTGCTTAATTTATAAGGAAACAATATGAATCAACAAAATAAAGAATCTGCACGGGTGTATGTAAAAACATTTCACCAAGCTTTGGGTATTTTAATAACGATGAAATGCCCAATTGAATGCGGTCACTGTTTTATAGATAGCAGTCCGAAACGTCAAGAAATAATTGATAGTGATTTGATTATCAGCAGATTACATGAAATTGGTCAACAAGGCAAAATTAAGCAACTAATTATTACTGGTGGTGAACCATTTGCTGTTGGTGAAATATTGAAAAATATTGTCAGAATAGCGGCTGATTATAAGATTAATACTCTTGTACAAAGTAGTGCTTTTTGGGCATCGACATTAGAAAGAAGTATTAGCTTTCTCAAACAATTTCCTGGAATTACTAATTTGTGTATTAGCGCTGATGAATATCATGAAAATTTCGTACCTTTAGAATCAGTTAAAAATGCATTATTGGCAGCACTAGAATGTGACATTATTCCAGAATTATCTCTTCGCGTTTGGGATATGGAAAAAGACCCATTTTTGACTAAAATTTATGACATTTTAGGAAAAGATTTATTAGAACATGTCAATATTGATTTTGAGCGTATAAAAGTAGTTGGTAGAGCAAATAATCTTTCAGTTCCAGATATTGCAGTAAAAAAGATAGAAGAATCATTTCCAGAAGGTGCTTGCGACTTTGCACACCAACCTTCTATTGATTGCGATGGTAAGGTTTTAGCTTGTTGCAATACAACTCGTGCTCGCCAAAATAAAGCATTACAACTTGGTAATTTAAACGAGCAATCTTTCCCAGAAATTAGTCATCAAGCCGAACAAAATTTAATATTGCAAGCATTGCGCGTTTGGGGACCAAAACGACTCGCAGAAATTGCAATTGCTCGCGGAATGGAACATAAACTTAAAGGAATTTATCCCCAAGGAAATATCTGTGCGCTTTGCGATGATTTATTATCTCAACCGGAAATCATCACTCTACTTACAAGTGTCCTCGATACACCAGAAATGAGGGAAGAAATTATCTTAGCTCGACTTTTGCGTTATGGCGAAATACCTGTGAATGCTGATTGGGAAGTATTATGTTAATCAAAGAAAATCGATCGAGTGTTTACGATTATCACGGTTATTTTAAGCAATGTTTAATTTTACAATTAACATTGCGCTGTCCCCTCAGATGTGAACACTGTATTGTCGATGCATCACCAAACCGTAAAGAAGAAATGACGGTTGAACAAGCTGTGAATTTGCTTGAAGAAATTGGACGAGAAAACGAAGTAAAAGTAGTTGCTATTACTGGTGGAGAACCATTTCTCAATTTAGAAAGATTGCGTGCTATATTGACAGTTGCCCAAAAGTATGATTTGAAAATAGCAATTGTAACTAGCGCTAGTTGGGCTACTGATTATAATAAAGCG
Source organism: Rivularia sp. (in: cyanobacteria) (assembly GCA_050042755.1). GTDB lineage: Bacteria > Cyanobacteriota > Cyanobacteriia > Cyanobacteriales > Nostocaceae > Rivularia. Next base: position 6,756 of record JBHJJJ010000230.1, on the reverse strand, counting down.
ATAAAAATACTTAAACAATTGCCTCCCATCGCCAACCTTTCCCTAAGTGCTGATAAATATCATTTAGATTTTGTATCGTTAAAGCGCGTTAAAAATGCTGCTCAAGCTGCAATTTCTTTAGGAATTGAAGTCGGAGCATTTATCTGTTTAGAAAGTGATGAAGATGATTTTTTAGAGCTTTTTCAGCAGAATATGGGTGAGGAGTTATATACCCAAATCAAAATTATTACTGAATATGTTCATGTAATTGGTCGTGCTATCAATTCTACGGAAATTAACAGTAAAATCGAACGGGTAGCATTAGAAGATTTGCCAACTGTAGGATGTCCAACAGCTTCAGCACCAGCAATTATGACAGATGGTACTGTTATGGCTTGTTGTGGTGATACTGTATCCGATACCCAAAACTGGGAAGCTTTAAAATTGGGTAATTTAAATCATGAATCGATTAGCGAAATTTTATCGAAAGCTGAAGATAATCTTCTCGTTCATGCACTACGTTTGATGGGGCCCAAAAAATTAGCATTAATTGCAGCGGAAAAACTCGGTAATCATATTTTTAAACAGTCTTACGAAAAAAACAATATTTGCGATATTTGTCGTACAGTCTCTACAAATCCCCAAGTGGTAGCTTACTTGCGGGAATATTTGCAACAACCGGAAATAATAGAAACTCTTGCTTTAGGGCGTTTATTGAAATTTGGCGAACAAGTCAATAAATAAAATATATGGAAAAAACTTTTAGTTCCCAATTACATGAAATATCTATTTCATATAAGTTAACTACTGCTTATTCTTGGAATCGTCTATTTGATGCTGAAAATTCCAGAGATAGATTTATTGACTATTTAATTCAGATGTATCACTATGTGAAGTTTAGCTGTCCACTAATGGAACTTGTTAAGGACAAACTGAACGACAAATATGAATCAGTTCGAGAGTATCTCAAAGTTCACATTCAAGAAGAAAAAGGACATGATAATTGGTTATTAGATGATTTAGAAAGATTAGGTTACTCGCCAAATCAAGTGAAAAACAGTTTACCAAACCGAGAAACAATTGCTTTGATAGGCAGTCAATTTTATATTATTAATCAACTTAATCCAGTCGGTTATTTAGGCTATATCTATTATTTAGAAAGCAATCCACCAACTTTAGAATCATTACAAAAACTGAGTGAAAATCTAAATATTCCTCAAAAAGCTTTATTTACATTAAACGAACACGCGAAAGCCGATCCAGAACATATTATGAGTTTAAATAGCCTACTTGATTCTGATATATTTGACATTAATGACCAAAAAATAATTACTTATAATCTGCAAATGACTATCGAAAATCTTTCTGATTTAGTACTTGCAGTCGCGCTCAAAAATTAGCCAAATTAAATATTTACATGACTTACGCAACTGGCACATTTCTGCTGTAGGGGAGGCAAAAAGTGGTGTAGATTTTCTTCCCACTTTATTGCCGTTGCTTCTACACTGCCTTATTTTTAACTTAATAATCGGGCAGTGTACGGCACCACCCGAGTTGTGTGAGAATTGCGTAAGTCCTGATTTACATAGAAAAAACTCTTTCCCAATCAGTAGAAAAGAATTTTCAAATTATCTTACTTAACCCCCCCACCACGGGGGGTTTTGCTTGTGTATTTGCAATTTTAACTGCCAAATAATTTCTTGTGGAATGGACATCTCTATCCAAGACTAGAAAAACCATCCGTGAGAATGCAAACTCTTACCCAGTAAATTAACTCCTAAATAACAAACCCAAACCGCAACAAAACCGGTAGCTACTAAATCTGGGGCTACTCATCACAACAAATCACCAACGATCGCAATACCCACAAAATATAAAAAATTAATTATGAGAAAATGAGTATATATTCGCAATAAATCTTTATAATATATATTGATATTTCTTTACAAACTGATCTTAGTCGCAAATCAGCTTTTGATTTTGCGAAATACTGCAATTATTCGGAGCAATAACGATGTCTGATGACCGTCAACAGCGCATTATGCAACACTTAGGTTTAACCAGCGATATTAAATTTAAGCGTCCTTCCCGTAACTCAGAATCATCTCAAAAATCACAACCATCTCTACCCAAGCCTGAACCAACTCCACCACCCGTTAAAATTCAACCCCCCGTCAAAATTCAACCCACAACTACAGAGAACCGCAAACAGCGAATTATGCAGCACTTATCTCAGAGTGGTACAAATTTTAACCTATCTTCTCGCGATCGAGAACAGCGCAAGCAACAAGTTCAGGCTCATATTAGCAAAACCAGAGGCTAGAAAACACATATAAATTTACATTAAATTAATCTTTCCATTACCGAAGTATAAAGTTTGGTTCTGTGAAAGTTTCACTTAGATAAGCGTAAAAAAAGCTCCTTCCTTAACTAAGGAAAAGAGTTTTTCAAATTTATCAGGACTGTCTGGTTCGTGCGTGACACCACAACCATTATTTTTATGTCCCATAATCCCAGTGTCACACACCCTACAAAGTCTTATTCATAAAAAAAAAGCCCGTGCAGACGGGCTTCGTAAATGTAGCCCCAGACTTCTAGTCTGAGGGCTTATTATTTAACCAAATTTCTAAAAAAACCACCCGTAAGAATGCAAACCCTTACCCAATAAATTCACTCCCAAATAACAAACCCAAACCGCAACAAAGCCGGTAGCTGCTAAAATTGCTGGACGACGGCCTTGCCAACCGCGAGTAATCCGAGAGTGCAGATAAGCTGCAAACACCAACCAGGTAATCAATGCCCAGGTTTCCTTGGGATCCCAACTCCAATAAGAACCCCACGCTTCATTTGCCCAAACTCCACCAGCAATGATGCCAATTGTCAATAAGGGAAAACCCAACCCAATGATGCGATAACTGATATTATCTAAAGTTTCGGCAAGACTAAGCCTTTGAGGGGAAAGAAGTTCTCTAGAGTCTTCAATGTCCAATGGTGAAGTTTCTATACGGGCTGCAACTGCCGTACCTGCTGTAGCAGTTTTACCATTAGTATTGCTTTGAATTGGGGGAAAACCATTATTTTCAAAAGCAAGTGCCTGGGGTGAGGTAACTAATTCACCGGCTTTGTGCAAGCGATAGCCGTTAGTGCGATAGCCGCCAGCACCAAAGGAACTACCTTGGAGTTGTACTTTTTGACCTCTTGTTACAACCAGGAAAGCTACAGCTAACAACGAACCTACCATTAAAGCTGAATAACTCAACATCATGACGCTGACGTGCATCATCAACCAGTTTGATTTGAGTGCAGGTACTAATGGTTCCGAAACTTGCATTTCCCCAGGAAGCGTCAGCGCCGCAAAAGCAGTGATACCCATTGCTACGGGGGAAGTCGCAACTCCCACCAAACGGCTGCGACTGTTATACTCTGCAATTAAATGAACGGTTGTAATTCCCCAAGCCAAGAAAAACAAAGATTCATATAAATTACTTAATGGAAAATATCCAGCCTGTATCCACCGCGCACCTAGCAAAGTTGCCATACACAAATTGGCTACCGCCATTCCAGCAGTTCCCAAACCACTCAACATGGGTACATTAGGAAAAGCTGCCCCTACCCAATAAATCAACATTGTGAGAAACAGGATCAGGAAGGAAGTATTATCAAGCCAATTTTGGAGTACAACTAAATCCATAAAAGTGTTCTCCCTACTTCGATTACTATAATTATTTATCTTACTTTTAAAATTCCATACAGAAGAGGCAGCTACCAATTAAGATTTCTACCTCTTCTAGCTTATCTTCACTTGTATCCGACTCCCTTCGGAATCAAACCATGATATCAATAACTACTCACTTTCCTTAGGGTTGGGAAGCGAAGCTGGTTTTTCTCCTTCCTTTAACTTCAGCAAAATATCATAGCGAGTAGTTCGACTATCACTGATGGCGCTTGTTACACCGACTGAATTGATTGCGTTAAGGAAACTTTGTTGATTGGGGAATAAAGCCGACAACGAAAAGCTGTTTGCAGCAGCTTCCATATCTAAGAAAAACTGAGTATTTACGGGACTAAGTTCTTTAGGTACCGCTTTCTGAAATGAAGCGATGTTAGCTAAAATATTTTTTGGTTTGGGAATAATTTTATCGGTTATGGGGGTTCCCAAGGTCAAAAAAGCAATATTTTCATCTAACCAGCCGTGAGTGGCAGTTAGAGTACCCGAAGGGCCAATCCATCTAACAACAGGTGCTTCTCCTACTTGCTCTTCTTTAATTTTAAACTGGTACTGATTTCTCATTGTGTCATCTAACTGCTTGAAAGATGCTTCCGCTTTTCGGCGATCGCTAGCCTGTACCATAAATACTAAGGCCGCGCGAACATCTTGGGGAAAATCTTTTCTTGGGGTATCGGGAATAATAGATACGGCAAATTCGCCTCCCATCCAACTAAGTAAATCCCGATCCAAATCGAGACCGCTAAGGTTCTTAACTCCACTCCTTAACTTTTCTGGTGGGATTGGCGAGAGAGGATTTTTCTGAGAAGTTAAAACATAATCAGCCCATAATCTACGTAAATTACCACCAGAAAACATCATTAAAGTCTCTGCTGGAAGACGAGAAGTCATAGTAGTCGCTTTGTTTTCTACCGCTAGCACTCGTCGGCTATTAGGTTTTAACCAAGATACTCCCTTCAAGCGTAATCCTTGGGATTCTAAGCTTATAGTTCCCGCCAAACCTTGATTATTCTTCAGTTGTGCTAAAACTTGCGCGGGTAAGCGACGTTTGGCAGAAGTTATACTTGCGATACTCGCCGCCGAGGGAACATTGACGTAAAACTGAGCAAGAGGCTGGTAACTGGCTATTTTAGGTAGATGCTTCGCAAAACCGCTATTGTTAGCCAGGGTTGCTTTATTTTTATAAGCTTTAATCGTTCTTTCTGTTGCTTTAGGATTATCTGCAATAACTAAAAAGTTTTCTTCTATTACCGAATAAGATAATTTTTCTCCTGAAGTTGCTTTTGCTTCTTTAATCGTAATACCCTCATACTCGCGCTCAACCCACTTACTTTTAAGGGCTTTTGATTGTGCCAAGGCTATTTGAGCTTTATTTTGATCTTTTATTGGTAAAACCATTACCAGAGACTGTTCGACGGCGGCTAATTTTCCATCGCTAGCTACTGGCTTAGATGCAGTTTTGGGAATTTGGGGGGCTAAAATTGCAATAGTTACTCGATCGCCAACCCAAGTACTGACATCTTTTTGAAAATCAAAACCTTCTTTTGCAAGAAAGCGCGCGCGCCACTGAACTAAATTTTTATCCAATGCGGCTTGACTTTCTTTAGTTCCAAAGGAACGCAGTTTTTCCCACTGTTGAGAATCCGTACTTAAAGAAACCGTAAATAGGGCATCTTGGGGAATAATATTGGCACCCACAGGTAAGTCTCTAGACAGGGGTTTCCCCTGAGTCAAAAGCAAGTAAGCTGCTATGCCACCACCAATTAATAAACCCGCCCCAGAAAGGGTTAAAACTAAAGACGGTTTCTTTTTTTTCTTCCCAGAAATAGACACGACTGGCAGTGTCATTGAAACCAATACCTCATAAAACCGAACTTTTCTATTGCTTTACAGGTACAGCTAACCAAAAATTATTCTTTATATCTAGGGTTGCTGATTACACTAAGGAATTTAATGTCACAAAATAGATGATAGTACTTTTATAATCAAGCTACCATTGGCAGATAATAGGCTTTCTCTGTATTGAACTATTTTTCATGTAACTCAGTTTACCCAATATCGATTATTTCTCTGAATTTTGTTCATTTCAGGAATTAATTTGCCTCCGGAGCAAGTTTAACACTACTATTACGACCTGCGGACTACTTTTTTTTCAAAACAGTCCAATAAAATTACTTACTATATTGTGATTCTGGGACCATCTGTTAAGACCGCTACCATTATTTGGTTAAAGGTCATTTTGTATTTTCACACATCATTTATAAATCTGTAAATTTTTCCCTAAATTTTGAGGAAATATGGCGGTTGGCAACATCTCTTAATAAGACAGCTAAGTAGGTACGTGGGAAAAATTATTGTTATGACGGGTACCCTTTAGGAGGGAGTAGTGAGTAGCTCCTTCGGAATAAGCCTTTGCAGACCATTTACATTCTTTTACATAGTTTGCTTTATCGAGACATGCAGGGTTTAAAACCCCACCGTCTGTACGGTGCTAGTAATTGGTTGGGGTAAAAAACCCCATCCAATTACCTCTCCCTCTCTCCCTCACTCCCTCACTCTCTCCCTCTTTATTTATGCCTACCTACTTAATTGAAACAGGCAGTATCTTTAAATCACCGTTTAGGTCGAAAAATATTCAAGGGTTGCTTAATTCAAGGTCTGTCCCGTTCGGGTAGAGTCATAATTATTAATTACTAATTCCACTGAATATTATGTTTTTATTGTTTATTTACAGCGATTAAAATAGGGGTAATACCCCCTAATTAACCAAAAAATTAGTGGTCCGATCGTGTTTTTATAGAAGCATGTTTCAAAAGTTTTGAGGAGGATATTTAAATCCCTAAAGTTGCTACTTACAATTCAAATTGTCTTTATTTATAGGAATGGCCGCAACCGGCACATTTTCCTCGTAGGGGAGGCAAAAAGTGGTGTAGATTTTCTTCCCACTTTATTGAGGCAAAAAGCGGTGTAGATATTCTTCCCGCTTTATTGCCGTGCCGTTGCTTGTACACTGACTGATTTTTAAGGTAATAAGACGGTGAGTGTACGGC
>JBHJJJ010000229.1:0-8349 GCA_050042755.1 Rivularia sp. (in: cyanobacteria) | reverse complement strand
CAACTTACCCAAATTATTTTACAAAACTCTGGTGGCGATCGCACGGCTTTGATTCTCCCCAATAGTAATGGAGAATGGTATGTTGAAGCCATCGCTACACCCGAAAAAACCGAGCTTTGTTACTCTCCACTGGAAAATAATCCCAATTTACCAATTAAATTAATACAATATGTCAAAAATACCCAAGAAGTGGTAGTAATTGACGATTTAAACACAGATTTACCCGTAATTGATGAATATTTACTGAAAAATCAACCAAAGAGCTTACTGTGTTTACCACTGCTCAACCAAGGAAATCTAATTGGTATTCTGTACCTAAACAATCTATCAACCAGTGGTGTATTCACAAACGATCGCATTTTGCTGCTTAATATCCTCTGTACCCAAGCTGCTATCTCTTTAGAAAATGCTCGTCTTTACGATAATTTAGAACAAAAAGTACTTCTTCGTACCAAAGAACTTTCCGACACATTAGAAGAATTAAAATCTACCCAAAATAAACTAGTAGAATCGGAAAAAATGGCAGCTTTGGGTGGTTTAGTCGCCGGAGTTGCTCACGAAATCAACACTCCGGTAGGTACAAGTATTACCGTTGCTTCTAATTTAGCTGCTAAAACCCAAGATTTTGCAAATAATATTGCCCAGGGACAATTAAAACGTTCGATATTAAATAATTACCTAGAAGTTGCTCAAAAAAGCAGCGATTTGTTAGTAGAAAATCTCAATAGAGCAGGGGAATTAGTTAATAGTTTCAAGCAAGTTGCAGTCGATCAAACTAATTTAGAACTGCGTAACTTTAAAGTCAAAGAATATATTGAAGGGATTTTACTTAATCTCGCTCCTCAACTCAAACAATCTCCTCACAAAATCAAAGTTTCTGGCGATGACAATCTGAAAATTAATAATTATGCTGGTAGCTTAGCTCAAGTAGTAACTAATTTAGTTATGAATTCATTGATTCATGCTTATCCACAGGGGGAAGAGGGAGAATTACATTTTGAAATCTTATCAGAGGCTGAAGATATCAAAATTATCTATAGCGATGATGGTTGTGGTATGGCTCAAGAGAATTTAGGTAAGATTTTTGAGCCTTTCTTTACTACTAAAAGAAATCAAGGAGGAACCGGTTTAGGTTTGCATATTGTTTATAACCTAATTACACATAAATTACAGGGGAATATAGATATAGAATCAAGCCTTGGAAAAGGTACTAAGTTTACCCTAACAATTCCCTCTATAATTGCTTAAATTATTGATTTTTTATTTTTGATTACTCAAAATTTATAATATTGCCATGTTTTTGAATCAAAATAAAGACAGTTTAAAACTAGAAGCGGATGAAACCATCTTAATTGAAGAAGACGAAGAAATTTTATTAATTGAAGATGATACAGAATCATCTATAGAAATTACAAGTAATGAAACTTGGAAAATAATGATTGTAGATGATGATAAGACAGTTCATCAAGCTACTCAATTAGTATTACAAGATTTCACCTTTGATAATAAAACAGTTACCCTAATTTCTGCTTACTCAGGCAAAGAAGCGATGCAGATGATAGCCCAAAATCCTGATACGGCTTTCGTGCTTTTAGATGTAGTTATGGAAAGCAATGACGCTGGTTTAAAAGTAGTTAAATATATTCGCGAACAACTTAATAATAAACTAGTACGAATAATTTTACGTACCGGACAACCTGGAGAAGCTCCAGAAGAATCTGTCATCATTGATTATGATATTAATGACTATAAACTGAAAGTTGAACTTAACCGTCATCGATTAATTACTACCACTATCGTAGCTTTAAGAGCCTATCGAGATGTAATTGACTTAGAGCAGCGCACTTGCGAACTTACTGATACTTTACAGGAGCTACAGAAAGCTCAAATTCAACTTTTACAGAGTGAAAAAATGGCAACTTTAGGTAACTTAGTTGCAGGAGTAGCACACGAAGTTAATAATCCCATTGGATTTCTCAGAGGGAGTATTAGTAATGCCAAAGAATACATTCAAGATTTATTTGGGCACATAGAATGCTATCAAAAAACTTATCCCACTCCAGAAAAAGAAATTACCGAACATGCTGAAGATATTGATTTAGAATATCTCAGTGAAGATTTACCAAAGTTGTTAGATTCTATGGAAGTGGCAACAGAGCGTATTACCGATATTAGTAACAGTCTTCGTACTTTTTCCAGAGCCGATACATCTCAAAAAGTTGCTTGTAATATTCATGAAGGCATTGATAGTACTATCTTAATTTTAAAATATCGTCTTAAAGCTAACGATAAACGTCCAGCAATTGAAATTATTAAAGAGTACGGAAAATTACCACCTGTAAAGTGTTTTTTGGGACAGTTAAATCAAGTTTTTATGAATATTATTGCCAATGCAATTGATGCTATAGATATATTAAGTGAAGGAAAAACATTTGCCGAATTGAAAGCTAATCCTCATAAAATAACAATTAACACCAAAACCTCTCATGATAATAATACAGTATTAATTAGCATTAAAGATAATGGACCGGGGATGCCTTTGGCAGTTAAAGAATGTATTTTCGATCATCTTTTTACTACCAAATGTGTCGGTAAAGGTACAGGATTAGGGCTTACTATTGCTAAACAAATTATTGAAGAAACTCACAGTGGTAAACTTATTTGTAATTCCACAGTCGGGGAAGGAACTGAATTTATAATTGAATTACCCCTCAAATAATAACTACAAAAATCCACAATGGATTTAGCGATCGCCCTAGACAATAATTCATCAAAACCCTTACATCAACAACTCTATGAACAACTTCGTCAAGCCATTCTTACCGGAAGATTAACACCAGGGGAACGTATTCCTTCTACAAGGGCATTATCCAAATCTCTGTCAATTTCTCGTTTCACAGTTACTACAAGTTACGAAAAACTTTTAAGCGAAGGCTATTTAGAAACTATTATTGGTTCAGGAACTTTTGTTTGCAAACAAATTCCCGACGATTTAATCCAATCAAACATAATTGAAAGAGTAGAAAAAATCAACCCTTCATCAATAAAATTATCGACTTATGGAGAAACTTTAGTTAATACAAAAAATGTCCCTAGAGTTAGAGAACCCAAATTAGAAATAAACTTCCGTTATGGAACCCCAGCATTAAGTGAATTTCCCATCAAACAATGGCGAAGATTACTATCGCGCTATTGTAGTGCTAACTTAGATTGGCTGAATTATTCTAGAGAACCATTAGGTTATCAACCATTAAGAGAAGCTATTACACATTATCTTACTCGTTCCCGTGCAGTTAATTGCCAACCAGAACAAATATTAATTACCAATGGTACTCAACAAGCACTCGATTTAATTTTACGTTTATTAATTGAACCTGGAGAAACCATAGCTATGGAAAATCCCGGTTATTTAAGCGCCAGAATGATTTTTGAAACTCAAGGTGCGAACATTTTACCAATTTCAGTAGATAATGCGGGTTTAATAGTACAACAACTAGCAAATTCGACACAAAACAATATTCGTTTAGTTTACGTTACTCCTTCTCATCAATTTCCCACAGGAGCTATTTTATCCTTACCGCGACGCTTAGAATTACTCAATTGGGCACAACAAACGAGAGGATTAATTATTGAAGATGATTATGATAGCGAATTTCGTTATGGTGAAAAACCAATTCCTGCATTACAAGGATTAGATTGCAGTGATTCGGTACTCTACATCGGCACATTTTCCAAAATTATATTTCCATCGTTGCGAATTGGTTATTTAGTACTTCCAAAAAATTTAGTGGCTCCCTTCACCCGTGCAAAATGGTTGTGCGACAGACATTTACCAATTTTAGAACAACAAGTACTAGCAGACTTTATCGAATTAGGGTATTTAGAACGTCATATTAGAAAAATGCGTTCCATCTACGATAAGCGTCGTCAAACTTTAGTAAAACTCTTACAGAAACACTTTGGAAATAACACCCAAATTTTAGGAGAAAAAGCAGGAATTCACCTCATGGTACGCCTTAATACTAACTTAACTGACGAAGAGATTATTCAGCGTGCTGCAAAAGTTGGTGTGGGAATGATGTCTGCCAACCCTCATTATCTCACAAATCATCCCACGGGTGAATTCATTTTCGGTTACGGTGAACTTACTGAAACACAGCTTAAACAAGGAATTTGCAGATTAGCTGAAATAATAGAGCAGTAAGGAATAGGGAATAAGCTGCTACGCACTTAATTTCGATAATTCTAGGGAGCAAGATGCTCCCACTACAATACTTTCACTTTTTAGCTTTATATAATTTAGCTGCACACCAGCTTAGAAGATAGAAGAAAGTACTATTTAGTATATAGGAATGGCCGCAACTGGGATATTTTTCTCCTAGTACAGCACGGCGTAAATAAACCAACCATTGTCAACGGTTAAAATCCTTATTATATAAGAGTTTTGACTTTTGACTTTTGACTTTTGACTTCCGCGCAGCGGTACTAGGGTGCTTGTACACTGACTGATTTTAAGGTAATAAGACGGTGAGTGTACGGCACCAACCGAGTTTTGTGACAATTGCGGCCATTCCTGTAAATAATTAAATAAATAATTAAATTCCCCGACCAAATTTAGAAAACCATCTTATCATCTTTTGCGAACGAGGACCTCTACGGTGTTTGTATAGTAAGAAATTCGGTAAAACTAATCTCAGACTGTAAAAAGCTTTGAGCATCAAAGAATTAATCACTTTAATTTTACCATCAAAAATATAAATCGGAAATTGGACTAGCCGGGTAACTCTTGCTAGCAAATCAGTTTCTTTCAATTCAATTGTTTTTTCTACTAACAAATGCAAACTATCATTATTTAAACTAATTAAGTTTTTATATTTCTGTTTGGCAACCTCAAAATAGCTAACATAAGACTCTCGCATCAACGAACCATTATCTGTTAAATTCCCAGTATGTTTACGATAGTAAGCTCCAATAATCGGTGTATAAACATAAGAGATATCATTCATTAGTAAATCAAGTACTAATTCTCTATCTTCACAAGCCTTTAAATTTTCATCAAATTTGTAAGTATTGAAAATAGTTTTCTTAAACAACATTGCTTGTTGCAACAGAGGAAAGGGAGTCCTAGCCAAAAAATCGGGACAAATTAGTAACCTATTAATTAACTCTTCTTTGGATAACTGACCAATTTGATGAGATATACTTTTAGTAATTTGGTTATTATCATCAACATAAACCCGCTGATAATCAGCATAGGCAAAAACTGCTCTGTCTGGATTTTGTAAGCATTCTAATTGAAATTTTATTTTATTTTCGTGAATCCAATCATCAGCATCTAAAAACTGAATCCACTCTCCCTTTGCTTTAGTATTACCAAAATTACGTGCTGAAGAGATACCACCATTAGGTTTAGCATAGTACTGAATTTGCGGATATTTGAAAATCAATTATTGGGCTATTTCTTCAGTACGATCGGTTGAACCGTCATTAACAATAATACATTCAATATTAGAATAGGTTTGTGCTAAGACACTCTTAACAGCTTGCTCTAAATAAAGAGCCTTATTATAGGAAGTTATAACAATTGAGACTTTCATAAATTATTTATTAAATTTTTTTGATTATTATTTAATCATAAGCCTTAATCAAGAGAAACCGGAAATTCTATTTTTTTATTCCCATATACATATTATTTTTTGTTGTTTATAAGCAAGATAATTAAATTAACTTTTCTTTGAGAAGACGCTTGCGTGTCTACAAAGGCTTATTCCTTCAAGGGTTCCTATAAGTGCCCGTCATAACGAGAATTTTCCCACCCAGCTACTTTTTTGAATTAAAAACCCGGTATCTTAACGACACCAGGTTTCTTTATCTTCAAAACTATTTTTCGACAATATATACTATGCAGTTACTTGATGCTTTTGTTTTTTTAGTAATGCTCCATACAATCTATTAAGTGCATTTACATAAGCCTGTGCCGATGCAACGAGTATATCTGTATTCGCCGAATGACCTGAGTAGATTGTATCCTCATACTTCAAGCGGATAGTTACTTCCCCGATCGCATCGATACCAGCCGTTACTGATTGTACCGAAAATTCAATCAAATTATTCGGTACATTTACCACGCGGTTAATCGCTTTATATATAGCGTCTACAGGCCCCGTACCAATAGCGGCATCGGTTAACTCTTCTCCTTCTGGGTTGCGTAAAGTCACGGTTGCGGTAGGACTCGCATTGCTACCACAGGAAACTTGCACCAATTCCAACTTAAACAAATCGGGTGCTTGCTGAATTTCATCATTGACAAGGGCTTCTAAATCCCTATCGGTAATCTCTTTCTTTTTATCAGCGACTTCCTTAAATCTAACAAATGCCTTATTTAAGTCATTTTCTGACAGTTCAAAGCCCAATTCTTTCAAACGAGTACGAACGGCATTTCTTCCGGATAATTTGCCCAAAACAATTTGATTTTCTGTCAAACCAATTGATTGAGCATCCATTATTTCATAGGTGAGCTTGTTCTTTAAAACTCCATCTTGATGAATTCCTGATTCATGAGCAAATGCATTCGTACCGACGATTGCTTTATTGGGCTGCACTAACATTCCCGTTAAATTGGACACCAAACGAGAAGTTTTATATATCTGTTTAGTGTCAATATTAGTTAATGCTGCTTCCGAATCTAAATCTCGTCCTAAAAAGGGATTAAAATATTGTCGCCGCACGTGCAAAGCCATTACTAGCTCTTCTAAAGCTGCATTTCCGGCACGTTCTCCAATACCGTTAATAGTACATTCTAATTGTCTAGCACCATTTTTAACCGCTTCTAAAAAATTAGCAACAGCTAATCCCAAATCATTATGTCCGTGAACCGAAATAATTGCTTTATCGATATTCGGAACATTATCTTTAATTCCCTTAATTAAAGCTCCAAACTCGCTCGGAGTTGTATAACCAACTGTATCGGGAATATTAACAGTTGTTGCTCCGGCTGTGATTGCTCGCTCTAAAACTTGGTAAAGATATTCAGGATCGGAACGTACCGCATCCATTGGAGAAAATTCTACATCTTCTATAAAAGATTTAGAGTAAGCAACCATTTCTTCAACGATTGATAGTACCTCTTGTCTAGTTTTCTTTAGTTGATATTTCAAGTGAATATCAGAGGTTGAAATAAAAGTGTGAATTCTTCCCTTTGCCGCTGGTTTTAAGGCATCTGCAGCCGCTTTAATATCATTTTTAATTGCTCTTGCTAAACTACAAATTACTGGCCCATCTTCCGTTCCTACAGTTTGAGCAATCTTGCTAACAGCTTCAAAATCTCCCGAACTTGTAACAGCAAAACCTGCTTCAATTACATCTACACCCAAACGGGCTAGCTGCTTGGCAATAGTCAACTTTTCATCGATATTTAACGCTGCTCCCGGAGATTGTTCCCCATCCCGAAGAGTAGTATCAAAAATAATGATCCGTTCTGAATTTGTTGTCATAACCTTGTTTTTGTTGATTATTTTCTTGTGCCTAACAATACTTTATAGTTTAATTTTTTTTACTATTAATTTTCTAAATAATTGTAAAGATTATTAAGCTTCAGTTTTTTCTATACTGTCTCTAATTTCATTTAAATCAATATATCTATCGGTAGCATTACGCAACTCCCTTGCGATCATACCCTCTGTAGAAACGACAGTTATATGAGTGTTTTTCGATCGTAATAGTTCAATTGCTCTTTCAAAATCTCCATCTCCACTGAATAATACTACTCTGTCATATTGGTCTACTGTATTAAACATATCTACAACAATTTCAATATCTAAATTAGCTTTTTGAGAGTAACGTCCCGAGGAATCATCATAATATTCTTTAAGTATTTTAGTTCGTACTGTATATCCTAAACTAATTAGAGCATCTCGAAAACCTCGTTGATCCTGGGGGTCTTTTAAGCCAGTGTACCAAAAAGCATTTATTAAATTTGTATGTATTTGCTCGTATTGGAAGTATTCTAATACTCGTCGCGGGTCAAAAAACCAACCGTTCTTTTGTTGAGCATAGAACATATTGTTTCCGTCTACAAAAATAGACAGACGAGTCATATGAGATTCCATAGGAAATTACACCATTAAATATAAATGAATTTAGATTGAACAATAGATTATAGCAATTATAAAATGACAAGTTCGCTAATATATATAAATTATATTGTCATGTATAGCTTTTATCTATCATTTTTCAATTTAGGAGATTGACTAAAACATTGAACTGTGGTTAAAACAAACCAAGAGCATTTTTTACTCTTAACCTTAATATGCTTATAGGCACCCTGCGATCGAAATCTACCAATAAAAT
>JBHJJJ010000228.1:0-13059 GCA_050042755.1 Rivularia sp. (in: cyanobacteria) | reverse complement strand
CCGTGATTATTTCACTCAGGAAGAAGGATGAGGGAAGAGCCGAAGGTGGACTCACGTTTTTAAACGTGAGATTGTGCATGCCGGACGTAAATATTTTAAGTCCCTCCGGTACGCGCTACGCGCCGCAAAATATTATTTTTTTCAATAATATCGTTTTAGACTCATAACTAAAGTTTTAAAAAATACATTATCAACTTCTATCTTCCTCCTAACTTCTTCCTTCTTTTATAAATTGCATTTGTAAAAAATACAGCATTAATCATTTATGATTAATTTATTAAGAATTAAGATTTAAGAATTATCTACCAAGTAAGATGTATTAAGAATGAAGAAATAAGAAAGAAGAAAGAAGTAAGAAGTAAGAAGTAAGAAGTAAGAAGTAAGAAGTAAGAAGTAAGAAGTAACAAATTACAACTCACCACTCACAACTCACTACACACTAGTCACTACTCCTACTTTCAACACCGACCAAATTGTTAGATAAAATCAATGCTTGTACGTATTCTTGGTTCTGCTGCTGGAGGTGGATTTCCTCAATGGAACTGTAATTGCGCTGGTTGTCAATCTACCCGTGGGGGTGATATTAACGCACGTCAGCGCACTCAATCATCTCTTGCTGTTCGAGCAGCTAATGGTTCTTGGTTTTTGATCAACGCATCCCCTGACGTGCGTCAACAACTCGAACGACTCCGGGATGAGGTACCTAATTCAGTTCGTTCTAGTCCGATTGCGGGAATACTGTTAAGTGATGGGGAAATTGACCATACAGCAGGATTAATGATTTTACGAGAATCTGACGAACCATTGCAAATTTATGGGACAAATGCAGTCAGACAAGGATTAACCGAGGGTTTTTCTCTACTTCGCGTGCTGAAAAATTACTGCGGGGTAAACTGGGTTAATATCGAACCCGGTTCAAAAGTAAATTTGAGTAATAATGATGATAATGGTTTAGAAGTAGAAGTTTTTTCCCTTCCTAGCAAACCACCCAAGTATATGCGTTCTAGTGTGCCAGCCGAGGGGAATTGGGTAGTTGGATTTACGTTTCGCGATAGTGGTGGTGTTGTAACTTATGCTCCAGCACTAGCGGAGTTGAGCGATTCAATATTGGAGCGGTTTGAAAACAGCGATTGCATCTTGGTAGATGGAACATTTTGGCAAGATAATGAATTAATTGGCATGGGAACCTCAACCCGTACAGCTCGTATGATGGGACATTTACCACTTTCGGGGGATGACGGAAGTTTAATTCGTCTTTCCAAACTTTCTTCTAAGCGGAAAATTTTCACTCATATCAACAATACCAATCCCATGCTCATTGCTAATTCAACAGAACGCAAAATAGTTGAAGCAGCAGGGATGGAGGTTGCTTATGATGGATTAACAATTGAATTGTGAATATTTCCGGTTAAACAGTTATCGTATCTGTGAGGGCTGGTAATGGGTAATGGGTAATTGGTAATTGGTATGAGTAGTTAATTATTAATCGTAAAAACATAATGCAATTAATCAAGCAGGAATCTGAAATCCCTTCTTGGACAAATGAAGAATTTGAATCGGTACTCTATTCCCAAATAACCCGCTATCATCATTTACATCCTTTTCATAGGAGAATGAATGAAGGATTGTTAACACCCACAGAAATACGAAATTGGGTCGCAAATCGGTTTTATTATCAAAAAAATATTCCGCTCAAAGATGCCGCTATTATGGCAAACTGTCCTCATAGGGAAGTAAGACGAGAATGGATTGAGCGAATTATAGATCATGATGGACGCTTGGAAGAAAAAGGTGGTATTGAAGCTTGGCTATTATTAGGTGAAGCTGTCGGTTTATCTCGTTCCGAACTACTTGATGAGCGTCATGTATTACCTAGCGTTCGCTATGCTGTAGATGCTTATGTAAATTTTTGTCGCAATAGTTCGTGGATTATAGCGATCGCTGCATCTTTAACAGAGCTATTTGGTCCCGATGCCATTAAAGTAAGATTAACAGCACTAGAATCTCATTACTCTTGGATAGATCCCTCTGGATTTGAATACTTCCGGGTACGGTTGAAAAAAGCACCCCGTGATGCCAAGTATGCACTCAATTTGGTTCTGCAACATTGTAAAAGCCGCGATCGTCAAGAGCAAGCGGTTCAAGCATTAGAATTCAAGTGCGATTTGCTATGGAGCCAATTAGACGCGATTGATAGAGGTGAAACTCGTCCCCGTGTGGAGGAAAAGTAATGGAAGAAAGCCAAGTTTCGGAAAACCTTGATTATTTAGCTTTTGCTCCTGGAGTACGTTTGCTTTGGAGTGAAGTCAGACAGCAATATTGGCTTTTATTTCCCGAAGCCGCACTTGCATTAAACCCCACTGCGGCAGCCATACTCTCCAAATGTGATGGAAATCGTTCTAAGGATGAAATTGTAGCAGTATTAGCGCAGCAATTTCGTGATGTTAATGTTAGCGATGTGGAAAATTTATTGTTATCGGTAGTTAAACGAGGATTATTAATTAATAAGTAATAAGTAAGAAGTAAGAAGTAAGAAGTAAGAAGTAAGAAGTAAGAAGTTAGGATTAATAAGTAATAATATCAATTCCGGTTGCACTGGAATGATATAAATATTAGCTCAAAAAGCTCTGTGTTCCTTTGCGCTTTCCTTTGCGCTCCTCTGCGTTCAAAAAATATATAATACCGACACCAACGGATTTGATATAACTAATACTAACAACTAATAACTAAAATGACTATTAATAAACCTTTAACATTAATTGCAGAATTAACTTATCGCTGTCCCCTTCGATGTC
Source organism: Rivularia sp. (in: cyanobacteria) (assembly GCA_050042755.1). Classification (GTDB taxonomy): domain Bacteria; phylum Cyanobacteriota; class Cyanobacteriia; order Cyanobacteriales; family Nostocaceae; genus Rivularia. The sequence continues at coordinate 10,264 of JBHJJJ010000228.1, read as the reverse complement.
CGTATTGTTCTAATCCTGTTAATTATGGTGAAATTAATAGAAATCAAGAATTATCTACTGAATATTGGTTAGACGCAATCCGTCAAGCTGCAAAACTAGGAATTTTACAACTTGGTTTCACTGGAGGTGAACCACTTCTACGAAAAGATTTGGAGGTGATGGTAGAAACGGCTGCTTCTACAGGAATTTACACCAGTTTAATTACATCTGGGACAATTTTAACTCCAGAGCGAGCAGCTAAACTGAAAGATTGTGGATTAGATCACGTACAAATCAGTATTCAAGATAGTCAAGCAGCACAATCTGATTATATTGCAGGAATTGCTTCCTTTGAACAAAAATTGACTGCTGCAAGATTGGTGAAAAAATTAGGATTTCCCCTAACTATTAATGTTGTATTACATCGTCATAATTTGGATAGAATTGAAGAAATTTTAGAATTGTGCAAAATCCTAGAAGCAGATAGGGTTGAACTAGCCAACACTCAATAATATGGTTGGGCATTGAAAAATCGTACTTCACTGTTGCCAACACCTGCTCAATTAGAGCGAGCAAAACAAGCAACTGCAATTGCTGTACAGAAACGATATTTTCCTATGGGTATTGTTTACGTACTACCCGATTACTACGAAAAATATCCCAAGCCATGTATGGGTGGATGGGGACAAAAGACAATAGTCATTTCTCCTTCGGGAGATATTTTACCTTGTCAGGTGGCTGCTTCCATTCCCGAATTGAATTTTACAAATATTCGCGATCGCTATTTAGAGTGGACTTGGTTTGAATCAGGAACATTTAATCGCTTTCGTGGTACAGATTGGATGGATGAACCTTGTCGTAGCTGCGATCGTAAAAATATTGATTTTGGGGGTTGTCGCTGTCAAGCTTTTCTGCTGGCTGGGAAATCTGGCGCTACCGATCCAACTTGTCATTTGTCACCAGATCGTCAAATAATTATTAAAACCCGAGAAGGAGTAATGTCAAACCATTCTCAGTTTACATACCGTTGAATGTCAATAGCTGCTCTGTAAAATATGGACAACTGTCTCGATTGACTTATATTATGTCCGGATAATAAGTTACGATTAAATTCCGATTTGAATCCAGAAATAATATCAATTCCAGATAATTACTAATTATATAGTCGAACTTAAAATGCTATTACTCCTAACTCCTAACTCCTAATTCCTAACTCCTAACTTCTTACTTCTTACTTCTTACTTCTTACTTCTTACTCATTAGATACGATCAGTTTTTAACCGAACATGACATGAATTATGCATCGGAAAATTCCAATTTTATTTAATAATTGATGGTGCGTTACAGCAAAATCAAAATATCTGTAAAAATTCAATATTATTCGTGCTGTAACACACCCTACAATCTACTAACAACCTACAACTTCACGGTAACTGTCTTAACTTCTGTATAATTTTCCAAACAATATTCGCCAAGTTCGCGGCCCATTCCAGATTGCTTGAATCCACCGAAGGGTGCAGCAGCATCAAACACATGATAGCAATTTACCCATACTGTACCGGCACGGACGTTGTTAGCAATGGCGTGTGCTTTGGTAATGTCTTGCGTCCAGACTCCGGCAGCGAGTCCGTACATTGTAGTATTAGCTAAATGAATCGCTTCGTCGATGTCTTTGAATTTAATAATGGTCATCACCGGACCAAAAATTTCCTCTTGGGCAATCTTCATGTTGTTTTTGACATCTGCAAATACCGTAGGCTCAATAAAGAAACCTTTGTCACCTACTCGATGACCGCCACATTTCATACTTGCACCTTCGCCTATACCCGATTCGATGTAACTCATTATCTTATCGAATTGGGCTTTGTCTATCTGGGCTCCCTGTTGAGTGGTAGAGTCAAAGGGATCGCCAACTGTACGGTTTCTGGCTCTTTCTACACTCTTAGCGACGAATTCGTCATAACATTTTTCTTCTACAAATACCCGCGAGCCAGCATTACAACATTGCCCTTGGTTGAAGAATAAGCCGTGGTGGGCACCTTCAATCGCTGCATCCATATCTGCATCGGCAAAAACGATGTTAGGACTTTTACCGCCAAGTTCCAAAGTTACTCGCTTGAGGTTGCTTTTGGCTGCGGCTTCCATCACTAAATGTCCAACCTCGGTAGAACCTGTAAATGCCAATTTGTCAACATCCATATGAGAGGCGATCGCTGCACCAGCTGTAGGTCCATATCCTGATAAAATATTTACAACACCAGGTGGAAAACCAGCTTCGATAATTAATTCACCAATCCGCAACGCTGATAGAGGGGTTTGTTCGGCTGTTTTCATTACCACCACGTTACCAGTTGCTAAAGCCGGTGCTAACTTCCACGCTTGCATCAACAAGGGGAAATTCCAAGGAATTATTTGACCAACTACACCTACAGGTTCGTGGCGAGTATAGCAGAAATAATCACCATTTATAGGAATAGTTTTACCTTGAACTTTATCTGCCCAACCTGCATAATAGCGATAACAGCGAATAACTAAATTTAAATCGCCATAGGAACTTGTGAGGGGTTTACCATTATCTAAAGTTTCTAGACGCGCTAAATCATCAATATTTTGCTCAATTAAATCAGCTAATTTGTAAAGTAACTCGCCGCGACGAGTAGCAGACATTTTGCGCCATTCCCCTTGAAAAGCATTTTTCGCTGCTTCCACAGCTTTATCTACATCTGCTGCATCTGCTTCAGAAAGGGAGCAAATCACTTCACCTGTGGCGGGATTAATCGTTTCAAACTTTTTACCACTGACACTTTCTACCCATTGATTATTTATTAGTAGCTTAGTTTGACCTATTTTTACTTCTTGCTTTAGCCTGCTTGCTGTAACCATATGATTCTCCTTGAACTTTGTTCAAAAGTGGCTTGAATCTATTTTCTATGTTTCCTTGGCTACATCTTACTTGGCGATTTTTTAATTTGTGCTTAATTTTTGATTTACATAAGCTTTACATTCGATATCTCCGGAAAACATTTATATTTACCAGGAATGGCCGCAACTGGCACAGTGCGATACACCTTCGGTGTCGGCTTCGCCTATCGCTGTTTAGTAGTATTTTTGTATTGTAAATTAAATTTTCTGAAATCAGACTTTTTTAGAATTGTTAATAGTAATTATAAGAATAAATTTCGAGTATAATTTTTATCGGATAATAATTACAGGGTGCATTAATAAACCAATTAATGATGAAATTTACTAAACTTAATTATTGCCAATATTTACTTAGTAGTCAAATCAACTACACAATGACTAATTTAGCAGAACATTTGGACAATATTAGTGATGATAAAAATGAGAAACAATATTAAAACTTTGGCGTTGCTGAACAGAAATATGAAAATGTGATTTCACATTGAAAGAGACGTAGCATTGCGGAGATCTCTACACAGGTTTCATGTTTAATACAAAATGTAAACAAACATAATTCATTACTCAATTCAGCAACGCCAAAACTTTAGCAGTGGTGGCGACCGCTGACTTAACAAAGGCGAGTCTGCCTTAGTCCTGTTAGAGTGAGCGATGGTGCAAAGCACCCGCTGCAAGCGAACGCTTTGTTGGTGTGTTTTTATTTGTTTAACGGTGAAGGTGAGCGGCGGCAGATCCGGAGTGGCACCCCACCAAGTTCTCCCATCCGTCCGCTCCGCCGTAATGTTAGCCTGCGAGCGCACATCTTCAACTTCTGGCGATCAGGGAAAGAAACTCGCGGAAGGCATGGAGAAATCTGCTAACTTATGCTCAAGTTCAGCTAGGCTCATTTCTTGTTGTTTTAGAGTGCCTAAACACCGAAGATTTAACTTTTGACTCATGGCTTCCTGCTCACCCACAATGGCAATCAATGGAATTTTGCGTTTAGAGAGTTCACGAATTTTCTTGCTGATTGTGCGGTTTTGGTTGTCAAGTTCTACCCTAACCCCCAGTTGCCTGAGTCGAAAGAAAATTGTTTCTGCCCAGGCAGATGCTTTATCAGAAATAGAGGCGACTGCGACTTGTGTAGGGGCAGCCCAAACGGGGAGGGCACCGCCGTGATGCTCTAACAAAATGCCAATCCAGCGCTCTAGCGACCCCAAAATTGCCTGGTGCAGCATGACGGGACGCTCCAATTCTCCCAATTCATTCACAAAACCTAGCTCAAACACTTGAGGCAGATTAAAATCGACTTGAATTGTGCCACACTGCCACGATCGCCCCAACTGATCTTGTAAACTAATTTCGAGCTTGGGACCATAGAATGCCCCTTCATTTGGAGCTAATTTATAACTATGCCCCAAACATTGAACCGCTTTAACTAACACAGACTCAGCCTGATCCCACAGATGATCGGAGCCAAGCCGCTGCTCTGGTCTAAGGGAAATTTGTAGGGAAAATTGGTCATAGCCAAAAGCAGCATAAACCTGCTGCACCATATTGAGGAAATTGCTAATTTCACTCTGCACATCAGATGCTCGGCAGAAGATATGGGCATCATCCTGGACAAATTGCCGTAGCCGCATACACCCCGATAATGTGCCAGACAATTCGTTGCGATGGCAGATGCCAAACTCCATCAATCGCATGGGATTTTCCCGATAACTACGCTTGCGGGACTGATAAATGGCAATATGAGCAGGGCATGACATGGGCTTCAACGCATAGTCAGGGCTGATGACGGATAGGGCTGATTCATCGTCTGTATCTGCCTCTAGGCTGCCGACAACAAACATCCCCTGGCGAAATTTTTCCCAGTGTCTTGAGCGCTCCCATAGCGATCGGCTAAGTGCAATGGGCGATCGCACTTCTTCAAATCCATACCCTTGATAAACTTGTCGCATCAATTCTTCAATGCTGCGAAAAAGCCGCAGCCCCTGTGGGTGCCAAAACACCATTCCTGGACTATGCTCCTCAAAGTGAAACAAGTCCATATCCCTTGCAAGTTCACGGTGATCCGCCATTTTAGTCTCTCCTGTTGTCTGAGTAATAAGGTAATAAAAAACCCTCCAAGCCTAGTTTGGAGGGACAGATGAGTTGCATGTACAACCAATCGTCACGTCCCTCCAGGCGTGATGGTAGTGGTGGTAGTAGTGTTCATTGCAAGAGACATTGTCAGCAACATGGGCATTCCTTTTGACCTTTTGGATACAGGTGGTGAAAAAACATTGCCCCCCAGAGTTCGTCTGGAGGGCAACTAAAGTGGTAAGACTAATTTCAGCGCAGCGCCTTACAACCCTCCTGTGTGGGTAGTTGTTGTGATAGTGATAGTAAGGACGAGTGCTGTTTTCATTGTTAGAAAATCTTTATTCCAATATATCCTCAATATAGCAATTCTTTAACAGGTGTCAAGTACCCGAGAAAAACCAATAATGTCTTTATTAGGCTAACTATTTATTATACGGAAAAATTCCGTATAATCTTTTTCTCAATTTCTATATATCCAGGAATGGCCGCAACTGGCACATTTCGTAAGTCCTGTTAATAACCCCCTACCCCCTTCTCGTTTGAGGTAAAGGGGAAAATGAAGCCTCTCTCCTGGCAGGAGAGAGGTTTGGAGAGAGGTATTTTTCATTTCCGTTGATGTCTATTGCAATATCTAATACAGGTGGGCAAGGATGCCCACCCCACAAGAGTATAAGTTTTATCTACAAAAAACTTAATCTACATATTCCACCATATCTTCTGTTTTGAAGCGAACTTTAGCTCTGGTGGCATATTTATCACTGTTATCTCGATATCCAGCCGGACAAAGTAATACTGCATGGTATCCTTTTTCTGTTAATCCCAAAATTTCATCATATTTATCGGGGACAAAACCTTCCATTGGGCAAGTATCAATTTCCAACATTGCCGCACAAGTCATGAAAAATCCCAAAGCAATGTAAACTTGTTTAGCAGACCATATATCTTTAACGTCAACCGGTTTTTTCACAAAACCTTTTACCATATCCCCAAGCTTTTGCAGGTTTTCTACAGGGACATTTTGGACTTCCGACATACGCTGGAGGTAAGAATCAACATATTCAGTGCTGACATTTTTTTTAGTAGCCAAAACTACTAAGTGGGAAGCATCCACAACCTGTTTTTGTCCCCAAGAATGTTCTAAGAGTTGATTGCGAATATCGGGATTGCGAATTACGAAGAATTTCCAAGGTTGTAGCCCAAATGATGAAGGTGAAAGCACCAAACTTTGTTCTAATACCTTCCAAACGTCTTCTGGAATCTTTTTAGTGGGATCGAATTGCTTAGTCGCGTAGCGCCATTCTAGTTGTTTGAGAACTTCTTGGGGTGAAAATTTTATCGCGTTCATGTGTAAGCTTAAAAAACAGCCAGTTTTTAAGATATACGCGATCGCAATTAAACGCTAGCAGATGATTGCTTATCGAGACTATCCATATTTTTGATAATTATGCAAGTGGCGATAGACATTTTACGTTAGTTTACGTGCAACAAAAGCTGTATGATTAGGTGGTAGATTAAACTCACCATAATTATGTAAGGTTTGAAATCCAAAACCGATTTGATCGAGCGCTCTTTCTATTTCTTCTGGTTTATATAACCTTTGATGATGTATTTCCTCATCTCGTCTATAATGTTCCTCAACTCGACGAAAAGTGATAATCCGACGAGTTAGTATTTCCTGTTTTTCCTCTTTCTCAACTAGCACTATCCAATCTTCTCCCTCTGTAAACCCTTTGGTTGTAATTCCTCCACTCACTTGCCCTGGTGTGGTAATATCAAAAACGAAAACAGTTAATGCTTTATATATACGATTGAATAACTCAACCAATCTTTGATTATCGTTTTTTGAATCAAACAGATAATTAAAACATTCACCTATAGATGTAACTGCATTACACGGTGGAATTTCTGCACTGAAGAGCGAATCTACACGAAGCTCCGCTCGTGGTACTCTTTTACGAGCAATATCAATGAATGATGGGGAAATATCAATTCCAATGGCGCGATAACCTGATTTCACAAGTTGTTGCATCCATAATCCGCTGCCACAACCCAAATCTAGTACTAAACCTGTATTTATATTGTTTTTTTGCAAGATTTCTAAAATACCAGGTGCTGATTTGAGACAGTAATCGCTGAAACCGACATCATGAATATATGCTAAGTCTTTTTTTTGACACTCTCCGCCGTGAACGAGGGGAGATTCTTGGTTCACAGAAGAAACTTACCCAGACAGGTTTTCACCAGCCAAAATAGAGGTTTCATCTCCCCAAGCTTGAGATCCCGTATGCTAAATCGGTACTTAATCCTAATGAAAGAATATTTCTAGCTGCATTCTCATCTCTATCTAAGATGCAGCCACATTGACATTTATGAGTTCTGGTACTTAAAGTTTTTTTGACTTTTGCTCCACAACCTGAGCAATTAATAGAAGTATATTGAGGTGAGATGGCAATTGTTATCTTTCCAAATTTGTACCCAAAATACTCTAACCACACTCTAAACTGATACCAACCAGCATCAGTTATTGATTTAGCTAAATTGTGATTTTTTACCATATTTGCGATTCTTAAATCTTCATAGGCGACTACATCGTTAGATGTGATTACGCATCTTGCCAACTTCACGGCATGATCTTTACGTTTCCTACTTATTTTAAGATGCTTAATGGCATATCTTTTCCTAGCCTTGTGGTAGTTGCTTGATTGTGGTTTTTTATTCTTTCTATACTTTCTGGACTTGTTTCGATTTAATCTATTAAGATCTTTTTCACCTTGTCGATAAAACCGAGGATTTTCAATTTGATTCCCTTTATCATCTGTATAAAAATAATTCAAGCCAACGTCTAAACCAATCTCAGAATAGGTTGGTTCAACTCTCTCTCGATTGTCGGTATCAACTAAAAACTGACAATAATAACCATCTGCGCGTCTAACTATTCGTACACGTTTGAATTGCTTAATATGATAATAATTCAAATCTCTCGTGCCTTTTAGTTTGACTCTACCAATATTATTTTTGTCAGTGAAAGTTATTTGCTTTCTGTTTTCAGATAGTTTCCAACCTGTAGTTTTATATTCAACCGAGCGAGAATGCTTTTTGAATTTAGGAAATCCTTTTTTGCCTTGAATTTTATTTTTGCTATTTGTATAAAAACGAGATATAGCAGCCCAAGCTCTATCTGCACTACAATGTCAAGCCATTGAATTTAATTTGTTGGCAAAAGGAAATTCCTTACTCAAGTACTTTACTGTATGCTGATAATTGATATTTCCCTACGTCTTTATTATCCATCCAATAACGCAGTGCTTTATTGCGTATGAATTGTGCCGTTCTTATGGCTTGATTCATCGCATCGTATTGAGAAAGTTGTGCTTGTATCTTTATTTCTAAAATTAACATTTTATTATGCTATCATATGAGCATAATAAAAATAAGGAGCAAATATCCCCCTAGAAGAGGGAGGCTTTAGACCCCAAAGTTTTTGTAATATTCTTTCATTTTAGACTTATGAAAACCCCTCATACATAGGCGATTATATCTTTCAACTTCTCAATATAAGACGGTATATATTCCAATGCTGTTTGCTTGATTGATTCTTCCTCAGATTTACCCGCAAGATACAGCGCAATAAAAATATATCTAGCTGCGATAAATAACGGAAGTTGATTTTCTATTTCAATTGAAAGTTCTGCAATCTTTCTATATCCTTGGAGCAATTTGGTTTTAATTTCGGAATATTCTAGAATTCCCCAATAATTCGCTAAAAGTACCGCCAAATCGTAAATATAATACCCATAACCGGAATCATCAAAATCGATAGGGATTAAAGTATTTTGATGCAAGATAACGTTATTTAAATGCAAATCACCGTGAATGATGCCGAAAATATTTTTTTCCTTCCCAGCTACAGTTTCAAAATCAATTAAACGTTGATAAACTGACTCAAATAAACTTACCGTTTCCCCATCAAAATATCTATAACCAGAAATTCCATATCCCAAAGCCCCATTTTTTCCAATCAAACCATCAGCATCAAGCATTGGGCGGTGAAAATCAATCGGCTTTTGCCATTGAGCAAGTTGATTGTGAATATGAGCAATTAATTTACCAAGTTTCTCAAATAAGCTTAAATCATTAACTTGATGTCCAATAATTGGCGAATCAATCCATGAAAGTATTGAAACAGGTTTAGAAATCCCTGAAGCTTCAACCATAGAGACAAAGCTATGAGAACTATTGCGAATTGGTTTTTGATATTGGTAATTATTACAACTACTCAAATATTCGATCATTTTCGCTTCGGATTCCATATCTTGAACCGTATTGTGAAATCCGCAATATACCCGGAGTAAGAAGTTGCCTTGAAGGGTAGATAATTTAAACGTTGTATTTTCTAAATGTTTAAGAAATTTTAGTTTTGCGGATTGGAAATTATATTGTTCGATCGCATTACGTGCAATTTCGGTATTGAGAGTAATTTGTTCTGTGAGAGAATCTTTTTTCATAATATGTTTTAAATAATTTATTCTCGCAACCATAAATAAGTAGAATTCACCTCTCTCTATAGTCTTGTATTTACAGCTTTGCTGGTTAGATTTCAAGGGGAAGGCTCAATTTTTTATGCTTTTTTCAGCAAGGGTTAGTCAATCGATTCATTTATTAATCCAAACTTATTGCTTGAGTAGCGAAATATAATTATTGCTTATAATATACTTTACAAATTGACATTTTACGAATCGAATATTTCAGGTCAAAATAAAAAGTAATAACACCACCACAAAAAATATATTTTTGGATAAGAATAATGGTTGCACTTACAAAGTCTATTGAAATTACACCAACATCAGGACGTTTAACAGTTGAAACTGTAGAAATTGCGCCTCAAACTACTGCTATTCGCTGTCTCGATTGGGACAGAGAACGTTTTGATGTGGAGTTTGATTTGCAGAATGGAACAACTTATAATTCTTTCTTAATTGAGGGTGAAAAAATTGCTTTAGTTGATACTTCTCATCGTAAGTTTGAGGAGTTGTATATGTCTATAATTACAGGATTAATTGATGTTCCGAAGATCGATTATTTGATTATTAGTCATACCGAACCAGATCATAGTGGGTTGGTTAAAAATATTTTGGAATTAGCTCCTGATATTACCGTTGTGGGTGCTAAGGTAGCGATTCAATTTTTAGAAAATATGGTTCACCAGCCTTTTAATTCAATGGTGGTGAAAAGCGGACAGAAGCTAGATTTGGGTAACGGACATGAATTAGAATTTGTTTCTGCACCTAACTTACATTGGCCC
>JBHJJJ010000227.1:0-7280 GCA_050042755.1 Rivularia sp. (in: cyanobacteria) | reverse complement strand
CCCCAATACAAATTCCTTCACCGATTCCAACTCGAACTTTAACAGACAAAGAACGGTTTATCGCAGCACTGATGAATCATTTTGCGATCATTCCTCAACCCGATAGCTACGAATATATTTTGCTGCGTGCTTACGGTGCGCCATTTGTGAATTTAGAACCAACAATTAAACTACCAGCAAAACTAGCATTTAAAAACGATCGAGAAACTCAACAATTTCAAGCAACCCTGACAAAAGGTAAAGTCGCAGGTACGAGAGATTGTTATTTACAAAAGTCGGCGGCGGATGCTTTAAATAAAGCACGCGCGATCGCAAGATTTCCGCTAAAATCTGGATATGCTAGAAGTGATTGTATTCGTAATTTTGCTACAACTGCCAGGTTTTGGAGAAAGTATACGAATTCGAGAACATTAGATTTAGTACGAAAGGGTAAAGAAACCAGAATTTTAGGTACAGTTGCACCACCAGGTACTTCACAACATTTATGGGGATTGGCGATTGATTTAAGAGTAACTAATAAAAGTCAAATCAACGCTTTAAATCAAAACGGTTGGTATCGCACTGTTAAATATGATGTACCTCATTGGAGTTATGTTGGTTATCCACCAGAAACATTACTTAAATTAGGTTTTCAAAAGAAAATTATCGAGGGAACAACTTATTGGTTAACGCCTTTATAAATAATGTAGAGACTTCTTCTGTGCTACGTCTTTGCGTATTTAGGTTTGGAACGAAAATTTGGTGCAATTATATTTATATAACGCATCAATATAAATCTTTCACCATATTGAATAAGCACAAAGAATCCGAGTTTCATCAAACGAAAAAGATTATCCTAAATCAAAGAGTGATTATCAATCCCGAATGGTGCGTTAAACGCAATATAAATTATCGTTTATAGTTCAGATATAGTCGTGCGTTTAACACACCCTACAAGAATTTTGTACATCTTGCTCTTACTTTGGGGTGAGTGATTGCTATTACTGAAGATGTAACTAAGAAATTATTTTAAAAGTCGTTATGAGTTCTAGTTATTAGGGAAATGGGTATTCTCAGCTTGCCTTATACCTTTTGCGATAAAATTTACTTTCGCATTGCCGTACGTAATCATTACAATGAACCTAGCAAAGCGATTGTTTGGAGTTGAGGAAAAGTGGGCTTATTTGACGATTTGAGTAAATTTTTAGAAAGTCGTTTAGAAGAATTCTTGCGGAATAACCCGCATTTGGAATTAGAAGCACTATTAGAACAATTACGGGAGCAAGAAGAAGACACTCTCAAGTTAATTGCAGATTTAAAGCTACAAGAAAAGCGCCGACAAGATGAAATATTGTCCACAGCCCAAGAAATCCAAAAATGGCACATCCGCGTACAAAAGGCGAAAAACGCTGGCAGAGAGGATTTAGCAGTTAAAGCCCAAGAAAGAGAAGCGGCACTATTGCGACAAGGAAATCAGCTTTGGGGACAAATGCAAGGTGTAAAGGAGCGCATTACCCAAGCTAAAGAATTATTACGAAAAATTCAACAACGGCGACAGGAAGTACAAACCAAAGCTTCTCAAGCACAAGCAGCGCGTGCAAAAGCCCAAGCACAACAACGTATAGAAACAGATGCTGGCTGGTGGAATGCAAGCAGCACCTATCCTAGCTCTAACAGCTACGATGACTTAGACGAAAAATTCCGTCGTTGGGAAACTGAAGCTGAGTTGGATGAAATGAAGCGTAATATGGGGAGTTAGGGGTTAGTAGTTAGGGGTTAGTAGTTAGGAGTTGGGAGTTAGGAGTTAGGAGCTCGCGGAGTTATACCAATTCTGTATGAGGCTGCGGTGAATCGCTCTCAGCCTGGAAGGCTGGAGCTACCGGTACAAAGCCAACCTGTGTTGGCTAAATTCGGCGCATCTTTATAAAGAAATGGGGCGTTGCTGAATTAAACTATGAATTGCATTTATATACATTTTGTCAAGGGCTCCCTGCCAAATTTTTTTCTCCTAAAAAAATTCTCATGGGTACCCGTCAAAAACATGAAACCTGTGTAGAGACGTAACAGTGTTACGTCTCCTGCAATGTGAAATCATAATTTCATATTACGATTCAGCAACGCCAGAAATGGTGTTGGGAGTTAGAAATGCCCTATGCTCCATTACCTGCGGGGCATTTTTCGGATTAAGTGCAATTTAAACAGCTTGTTTGATGGCGATTCTGTATTATCGTCGCACTATCCCTAAAATGTTCCGTATAAAATTTTGAAGAATGGAACGAAGTATTTTTTTAGACCTTTTATCGAGCTTACAATTATTATTGGTAGGCTACATTCCCGCTGCTGTTATAGGTATTGTTATTGGGTATTTAATTGGTGTAAATAGATTTGTTTATCAAATATGTAAGTGGATACTTCAGGTTCCAAATACTATTGTTCCCATTGCTTTTCTTCCTGTTGCTTTAATCATTTTTAAGGAAGCTGAAGCTGCTGCAATTGTAATTGTTTTTTTGAGCGCTATTTGGTCAATTATTATAAATACCTCTACTGGAACACGACATGGGCGCAAACAAGGTAACAATATTAGAGTCGTAATTAATCATATATTTAAGGGCTTAAGGTTTGCTGTTTGGATTGCTTGGTTTAGTGCGATCGCCATCGAAATGTTGACTCTCAATCGAGGACTTGGTTTTGTTATTTGGAATGCTTCTAAAGAAAGTAAATTTAATTATATTATTGAAGGCATTATCTGTATTGGAACTATGGGATTATTGTTAGATCAACTTTTAGATTTGACGGGAAATATTCTTTCTGGGCTTGTCTCTGAAGGGAAAAAATCTTAGTCAGGGTGAAGAATAAATTACTTCTAATAAGATTCACTCAATTGTTGGTAGAAATTTAAATTTAGGGAGACGTTGCAGTGCAATGTCTCTACATTATTAATATGTATTATATCATGTCCGGTTAAACTAGCATTGTGGTGAGGGGTGGTAAGCTGTTGTGCATTTTTAATGCACAACAGCAAGGCAAAAGGCAAAAGGCAGAAGGCAAAAGGGATAAGATTTTTAGCTTTTAAATAATATTTCTAAATATACTACTCGAAAGTGGCAGCTTAATAGGTAATAGCTAATAGGTAAAAACAATTTTTTTTGCTCTGAGATATATAGTAATTAATTAACCCGACTTCGTATTATATCAAGTCCGGCTAATTACTTATTATATAGTCGAAGGTATTATGCTATTACTCCTAACTCCTCACTCCTAACTCCTAACTCATTACTCAAGTTTAAGTAGAAAATAAAATAAATTAAATTATGTCTACTAAATATCTAAGTGTATGCCGTTGTTCCTGACTTTTAAGTGATTTGATATAAGACTTTTATTATATCTCAAGTCATTTGTGGTGAGGTGAATTAGATATGTATTTTGGTATAGATATCGGTCATAATTGTCCTCCTTATGATACAGGAGCAGTATCTGGGCCGCACCGCGAAGACGTTTTGGCGAATCTTGTTGGAGAATTAGTCATCAGCAAGCTCAAAGAAAGATCACATAAAGCTGTTTCTGTTACTCCTAGAAGCGCTTCGAGTGTTAATAGTTCTCTAAGACAAAGAGCAAGAAAAGCCAATTGGTTAAGAGTTGATTATTTTGTTTCCATTCACTTCAATGCTGCTGGTAGTAGAAGTGCTAATGGTAGTGAAGTATTTATTTATAACTATCATAGTTCTGCTAGATCGTTAGCACAAGACGTACTCGACAAAATAGTTTCCTTAGGCTTTAGAAATCGAAAAGTTAAGGCTAAGAGCTTTGCAGTGCTGAGGTACACAAATATGCCTGCGATATTGGTTGAGTGCTGCTTCTTGACTTCTGATAAAGATATGAGATTGTTTAATGCCGAAAAGATGGCAACAGCAATCGTCGATGGTTTAGTAGGTGAAGAAGAGAAAGAGGGTATACTAGGTGTTCTAAAAGTTAAGACAAATACTATTGCCAAGCCTTCTACAGACCAATCTAGCAGTATCAACTCTGATGAATTGTACGATCTAGGTATTGGAGAATACAAGGCAGAGCTGCTTGCTGATGAGGAAGGGCATTATGAAGTAAAGTTAGAGCAGAAAATTGGTCAACGCAAGATTCATTATATTTATTCTCAACAGGCTGAATTTATTCCTGGAGGCAAATCAGGAACTCTCAAGGTTAAGGTAGATACTGTTGCTAAGCCTTCTACAGAGCAATCTAGCAGTATTAACCCTGAAGAATTGTACGATGTGGAAGTTGGAGAGTATAAAGCAAAGTTGCTTGCTGAAGAAGATCTTCATTATCAAGTAGAGTTTGAGCAAGCAATTGGTCAATTCAAGATTCATTATATTTATTCTCTACACGCTGAATTTATTCCTGATGGTAAACCAGGTGTTCTCAGAGTTAAGACTAATACTGTTGCGAAGCCCTCTACAGAGCAATCTAGCAGTATAAAATCTCAAGAATTGTATGATCTAGAAGTTGGAGAATATAAAGCAAAGTTTCTTGCTAGTGAAGAAGGTCATTATAAAGTAGAGTTAGAGCAAGAAATTGGCGATCGCAAGGTTCATTATATTTATTCCCAACACGCTGAATTTATTCCTGAGTAAGAAATTTATTCAAGATTTATCTGTTAAGAGATAATGTTGCCTGTGTTTTTTATGAATGAAAACACAGGTTTTTTTAATGAATGGAAAAGATATAATCAATAATCATCCATAGAAATTATCACAGAACTTACGCAACTGGCATATTTTTTTGTAGGGTGCTGTGACGCTAGATCGGAATTTGAACTAAGTAATTAAGGTTGTAGCGTCACGCACCATCAGGGTATTGTGACAATTGCGTAAGTCCTATATCAATTACCTACATTAATTCCTATCCTTCAATAGGATTAACAAGAGCCACTATTAGAGTGTAAAAAATTAATAACATTGAACCGTAAGTAGCATTGTATAAATCAACCGTTTCAAAAGGTCCTCCTGAAGCATATACCCAAACAAAAAATGCAACAGTTGAAATTATTATTTGGGTTATTGCTGGTGGTTTTTGGGGTTCTTGAGTCTGTTTATGAGTCCAAAAAGCAGTGATAAATATACCGATCGCAAAAGCTATCCAAAGTGACGTAATGGTTGCTACATTATTACCTGCACCTTTAATTAATCCCTCAACAGCAACCCAAGCACCTACTATATCTGCTGGAATATATTTGAGAACTTTGTCGAAATAGGAATCGACTCTTACAGATTTTCTGCTTTGAAATTCTGTTGTTATGATTCTACGAGTCATTTAAGTTAGCTCATATGTTGTTTGCCTCAGTATAAAGCCGTAGAATCAAATTACAGGCGTTAAAAAGCTACAATAATTTTATTGGCTTTCATAGATAAATTAATAACTTCAATATTAGTTATAAATAAGTCAAAATAAATAAATTTATCCTAAATGTTGTTCAATTTCTTTGTAAATTGAATTTAACAAAATGCCTTCTCGAATACTTCCGAAATGTGTTGCTTTTTGAGCATGGTGTAATGCAACTACTTTCCAATCTTCATTGAAACAAGGTGAACCACTTGAACCTGATGATGTTTTATTGACATATTGTATCAATCCATTATTAGGAAAAATATTTGCGATCGCGTTACTGCTAATAGCTATTTTCATGGAATCTCCTTCAGGATGTTGCAAGATATTCAGAGCCATATTTTTCTCTGGTAGATTCTCAAAATCGCATTCTGCTTTAGTGATATCTTGTGCTTGTTTAATGCTGTCTTCTACCTGAATTAGTGCGTAATCAAGTTTGTCTGTAGGGCTTGATTCTAGAATTGGTTTATCATTGACTAATTTGAATGTTTGTCCTTTTTCTTCGTCACCAGTAGTTGATGTGAAGCAACCGAAGCGGAGAATAATATCGCTGAGGTTTATTGGATTATCTGTATTTTCTGAATAGACGACGTGGTAATTAGTTAAAACTAAATTGGAAGCAATTAGAAAACCAGTTCCGATACCTTCGTTGGAGATTTCAATGCGACATACTGAGGTAGTGTGTTGAATAGCTTGCATTAAAAAACCAACGTCGATCAAATCGAGTTCGGGTTTTAACCTCCTTTCTAGTTCTGTTTTATCTGATTCTTGCCAATTAATTTCAGGACCAAAATCTGATGTTGTTGTGGTGATATTGGTTGCGGAAATTGGGACTTGGTACTTTATTCGTAATGTTTCTAATAGTTTTTTATCCGTACAGAGTTGATAAATAATGATTAAAGAAACGATGAGTATGGCATCGTTGAATCCAACTTCTTTAAGTAATGGTTGAAGGATGCTACCTAAAGTAGTAAAGCGTCTGTCTTGTGGATTTCCATTTTTAGCTAAAGCCCAGTTTATTAGTTTTCGCGCATAATTACTAGGATCTCCAGTCCACTCTCTAGTAAGTTCAAAAACCCAATTTTGAGGTAAATTAGCTCTATTTACAAGATCTTTAAAAAACTCTTGGGGGCTTTTTGTAAAAGAAGTGGCTGCTTGAGTTGCTAGGACATTTACAAGCTTATCGATATCACTTTGTGGAATAGTATTTTGTTCTTGTTCTCTTTTATTTTGTAAAATTTCTTGAACTTTATTGATAAATTTAGGTCTATCAAATGATTGTTTCTCGAAAAAACCTGATATAGTATATTCGACAAATAATTCTGCAACTTCTCCAGGTCTTAATTTGCCACTGACTACAATTGTTGGGATTCTTTGAATTTTAGCGATTTCAACTAGTTCTCTACCTAATTTTTCTTCTTCTTCATGTTCAGAAAGCTTAAAACAAATATCAGTAACTAGTAAATCCCAAGTACCTTCTTCTAGGGCTGTATAAGCTTCATCAAAGTTATCAACTATTTTGAACTCGCAATCTGCATCACTCATATTTTGAATAGCAATACGGATTTTGCCCTGGAGTATTTTCTGCCAACTTTTGTTATCTTCAACCAGAATAATTTTATATTTCATTCCATACCTGTTTATTCACTATATTTTTGATAAATATTTACTATTTCAAAAGCATTTGAACCTGATGAATAAATTCTTTACCATCAAAGTTTTGTTTGGGAAAATAATCGTCATTTTGATGACTTAATGGTGATGAACCTGCAACTGTAAGAGTAGGAACATTGTGATTATGGGCAATTGGAACTAATTCTGTTCCTAACTTCTCTCGTGTTGTACTCGAAGAATCTTTAAGTTCAATGTCAGTAACTAACAAATGCCAATCACTTTCTTGCAGAGCTTGATAAGCTTCATCAAAG